>NZ_JBXAHJ010000003.1:423507-479855 GCF_058794995.1 Pseudomonas sp. GW823-FHT06E10
TACCCCCCCCCCCCCCCCCCCCCCCCCCCCCCCCCCCCCCCCCCCCCGCCCAGTCAACATCACTTTAGCCGCCCCGCCGATAAAGCATTATCATGGCGGCAGTTTCGCTGATCGAGTCCGTCATGAAGTTCGCCATCGCCGTATTTTCCGCCGCCCATGCGCCCTCCTCGCGCCGCGCCCTGCTGTTCGCCCAGGCCGCGCTGGCCGGCGGGCACGAGATTGTCCGGCTGTTTTTCTATCAGGACGGCGTCTACAACGCGTCCGCCAGCGTGGTCACGCCTCAGGATGAACCGGACTTGCCCAAGCAATGGCGTGCCTTTGTCGGTGACCATCAACTCGATGGCGTGGTGTGCATCGCCGCCGCGCTGCGTCGTGGCGTGTTGAACGAGGAAGAAGCCAGGCGCTATCAACGCGAGGCTGTAGCCGTCGGCGCGCCGTGGGAATTGTCCGGCCTCGGCCAATTGCATGACGCCGCGCAGGATGCCGACCGTCTGATCTGTTTCGGAGGTGCATGACATGGCCAAATCCATATTGATCATCAGCCGCCAGTCGCCATGGTCCGGCCCAGGCGCGCGGGAAGCGCTGGATATCGTGCTGGCCGGGGGCGCTTTCGATCTGCCGATCGGCCTGTTGTTTCTCGATGACGGCGTGTTCCAGCTGGCCGCCGGTCAGAACGCCAAGGCCCTGCAACAGAAAGACCTGAGCGCCAACCTGCAAGCCCTGCCGATGTTCGGTGTCGAGGAACTGTTTGCCTGTGGCGACAGCATCACCCAGCGTGGCCTGGACCCCAGCGGCCTGTCGCTGGAAGAAGCCCAAGTGTTGGCCGCCCACGAAATCACCGCCCTCATTGACCGTTACGACCAGGTGATCACCCTCTGATGTCGACTTTGCATGTGTTGTCTCATTCCCCGTTCGGCGATGAACGCCTGACCAGTTGCCTGCGCGTGATCGGCGCCAACGACGGGTTGCTGTTGTCCGGTGATGCCGCCTATGCGTTGCAACCAGGCACCGCGCCGTTCACTGCGCTCAGCGCCCGTGGCCTGAAGCTGTTCGTGCTGGCCGAAGATGCCCGGGCCCGTGCGCTTGCGGTTCCAGACTGGGCCAGTGCCATCGATTACCCGGCCTTCGTCGAGCTGTCGATTCACTACGACAAGGTCAACAGTTGGCTATGAAGGCATTGACGGTCGGCCCCCGCGCCATCGAACTGGACAAGGACGGTTTCCTGGTCGAACTGAGTGACTGGTCCGCCGATGTGGCCAGTGCCCTGGCGGCTGCCGAAGACATCGAGTTGACGCCCGAACACTGGGAAGTCCTCGAACTGCTGCGCAGTTTCTACGCCGAATTCCAGCTGTCACCGGCCACCCGCCCGTTGATCAAGTACACCGCCCTGAAACTCGGCCCGGAAAAAGGCAACAGCCTGCACCTGAACCGACTGTTCAAAGGCACTCCCGCCAAACTCGCCGCGAAACTGGCGGGCCTGCCCAAACCGACGAATTGCTTATGACCGATTACCCAGCACTGACACTCGAAACGCCCGCCGAGCATCCGTTCGCCCAGTTCGTACGGATCCTTGGCAAAGGCAAGCGCGGCGCCCGTGACCTGACCCGGGTCGAGGCCCGGGAAGCCATGGGCATGGTGCTCGATGAAAAGGTCGAGGAAACCCAGCTCGGCGCCTTCCTGATGCTGTTGCGGCACAAGGAAGAAAGCTTCGAGGAGATGGCGGGTTTCACCGAGGCATTGCGCGAACGCCTGAATCCTCCGGCAATGGCAGTGGATCTGGACTGGCCGACCTATGCCGGCAAGAAGCGGCACTTGCCGTGGTATCTGCTGGCGGCCAAGTGCCTGGCGCAAAACGGCGTGCGGATTTTCATGCACGGCGGCGGCGCCCACACGGCCGGACGCTTGTACAGCGAGCAACTGCTGGGCGAATTGAACATCCCGTTGTGCCGTAACTGGCAACAGGTGGGTTCGGCGCTGGATAACGGCGGCCTGGCCTTCATGCCATTGATGGACTGGGCGCCACAGCTGCAACGCATGATCGATCTGCGCAACACCCTGGGCCTGCGCTCGCCGATCCACTCCCTGGCGCGGATTCTCAACCCGCTGGGCGCCCGTTGCGGCCTGCAGAGCATTTTCCACCCGGGTTATCAGGCCGTGCATCGCGACGCCAGTGGATTGCTCGGTGATACCGCCATTGTGATCAAGGGCGATGGCGGCGAGATCGAGATCAACCCGGACGCCGACAGCCACCTGTACGGTACGAGCGGCGGCGAGAGCTGGGACGAGGAATGGCCGCAGTTGTCGGCGCAGCGTCACGTCAAACCTGCCTCGCTTGATCCTGAGCATTTGAAAGCGGTCTGGCGTGGCGACGTGGTCGACAGCTACCCGCAAATGGCCCTGATCTCGACCATGGCCTTGGCCCTGCGTGGCCTCGGCCAGACCCGCGAACAGGCCTTCGAAACCGCTGAAAAATACTGGGCTGCGCGGGACAAATCGATTTAATCGATCATTCGCGCCCGATCTTTGCGCTTTTTGTTCGAACTCATCGGAATAGACTCGACTCCATCGATTATGGGTTTCGGGAGTCTTGAACATGGGTTTGTTAGTGGATGGCCGCTGGCAGGACAAGTGGTACGAGAGCAGCAAGGACGGCGCGTTCCAGCGCGAACAGGCGCAGCGTCGCAACTGGCTGACCGCTGACGGCAAGCCGGGACCGACCGGCGTCGGCGGTTTCGCGGCTGAGCCCGGGCGCTATCACCTGTACGTGTCCCTGGCCTGTCCGTGGGCCCATCGCACACTGATCCTGCGCAAACTCAAAGGCCTCGAAAACCTGATCGACGTTTCGGTGGTCAGTTGGTTGATGCTGGAAAACGGCTGGACCTTCGACCAGCACCTGGGGTCGACCGGCGACAAGCTCGACCATTTCGAATTCATGCACCAGCGCTACACCGCCGACACCGCCGACTACACCGGTCGCGTCACCGTGCCGGTGCTGTGGGACAAACAGCAAAAGCGCATCGTCAACAATGAATCATCGGAAATCATCCGCATGTTCAATGGCGCCTTCGACGATCTGACCGGTAACGACCTGGACTTCTACCCGGCACCGCTGCGGGGAGAAATCGATGCGTTGAACGAGCGGATTTATCCGGCGGTGAACAATGGCGTGTACCGCGCCGGGTTTGCTACCTCGCAACAGGCTTATGAACAAGCCTTCGATGAGGTGTTTGCCGAGCTGGACCGGCTGGAGCTGCTGTTGGGCGCCAACCGCTATCTGGCGGGCGAGTACCTGACCGAAGCGGACATCCGCCTGTTCACCACGCTGATTCGCTTCGACGCGGTGTACTACGGGCACTTCAAGTGCAACCTGCGGCGGATTGCGGATTATCCGAACCTGTCGAACTGGCTGCGGGAGATTTACCAGTGGCCGGGGATCGCCGAGACGGTGGATTTTGAACACATCAAGAATCACTACTACGCCAGCCACCGCACCATCAACCCGACGGGTGTGGTGCCGAAAGGCCCAGCCCAGGACTTCACCGCGACCCATGATCGGGAGCGGTTGAGTGGGAAAGGGGTTTGGCGCAAGGCCTGAGATTTTTGGAGGACTTGAAGGCCCCATCGCGAGCAAGCTCGCTCCCACAAATGATTTGTGTCGTTCACAAATCCCCTGTGGGAGCGAGCTTGCTCGCGATGGGGCAACTCGATCTCAGACCTGCCCCTGAGCCCCTTCGAACCACGCCAGTTTCTCGCGCAGTTGCACCACTTCACCCACGATCACCAAGGTCGGCGCATGCACTTCATGCTCTGCCACCAGTCGTGGCAGGTCCGCCAGGGTGCCGGTAAACACCCGCTGGTTGACCGTGGTGCCCTGCTGGATCAGTGCCGCCGGGGTATCGGCGGCGCGACCATGCTTGATCAACTGTTCGCAGATGATCGGCAAGCCCACCAGCCCCATGTAGAACACCAGGGTTTGCGCCGGGGCGACCAGATCGGCCCATGGCAAATCGCTGGAGCCGTCCTTGAGGTGGCCGGTGATGAAACGCACCGACTGCGCATAATCGCGGTGGGTCAGCGGAATCCCGGCATAGGCCGCGCAACCGCTGGCTGCCGTGATCCCCGGCACGACCTGGAACGGGATGCCATGGGCCGCCAGCTCTTCGATCTCCTCGCCACCACGACCGAAGATGAACGGATCGCCGCCCTTCAATCGCACCACACGCTTGCCTTTCTTGGCCAGATCCACCAATTGCTGGTTGATCTGATCCTGCGGCACCGCGTGATCGGATCGGCGCTTGCCGACGTAAACCCGCTCGGCGTCGCGACGGCACAGTTCGAGAATCGCCGGTGCCACCAAACGGTCGTACAGCACCACGTCGGCTTGCTGCATCAGACGCAATGCCTTGAACGTCAGCAGGTCGGGATCACCTGGCCCTGCGCCCACCAGATAGACTTCACCGGTCGCCACTGGCGCCTCACCATCGATTTTCGCCTGGAGCAACCGCTCGGCTTCACCGCCCTGCCCAGCCAGTTGCCGATCGGCAACCGGGCCCTGGAAAACATCTTCCCAGAACGCCCGACGCTGCTGCACATCCGGAAACAGGCCTTTGACCTGATGACGGAATCGCGCAGCCAGCCCGGCCAATTGACCGTAGGTGGAAGGAATCCAGGTTTCGATCTTGGCGCGAATCAAACGTGCCAGCACCGGCGCATCGCCGCCGCTGGACACTGCAATGATCAAGGGAGAACGGTCGACGATGGCCGGGAAGATCACACTGCACAGGGCCGGCGCGTCCACCACGTTGACCGGCACGCAACGCCGATGGGCATCGGCGGAGACTTGTGCGTTCAGCGTTTCATCGTCGGTGGCGGCAATGATCAGCCCGCAACCGTCCAGATCCGCCTCGGCGTAGCCACGCAACAGGCACTCGCCACCGCTGCCGGCAACCAGCTCGCGCAATTGCGCTTCGATTTCAGGTGCAACCACCCGCAGCAGCGCACCGGCATCGGCCAGCAGGCGGGATTTGCGCAAGGCAATCTCCCCCCCGCCGACGACCAACACACGACTGCCGCGAAGGTTGTGAAACAGCGGCAGATAGTTCATTTAGCCGATGACCTCAAGGCCACCCATGTAGGGCTTGAGGACTTCAGGCACACGGATCGAACCGTCGGCCTGCTGATAGTTCTCGAGCACCGCGACCAGGGTACGGCCCACCGCCAGGCCGGAGCCGTTCAGGGTGTGTACCAGTTCCGGCTTGCCGGTTTCCGGGTTGCGGAAACGCGCTTGCATGCGGCGGGCCTGGAAGTCGCCGCAGTTGGAGCACGACGAGATTTCGCGGTACTTGTCCTGGCTCGGGATCCACACTTCCAGGTCGTAGGTCTTGACCGCGCTGAAGCCCATGTCGCCGGTGCACAGCGCCAGGGTGCGGTAAGGCAGTTCCAGCAATTGCAGGACTTTCTCGGCGTTGGCGGTCAGGCCTTCCAGCGCTTCCATGGATTTCGATGGCTCGACGATCTGCACCATTTCAACCTTGTCGAACTGGTGCTGGCGGATCATGCCGCGGGTGTCACGACCCGATGCACCGGCTTCGCTGCGGAAGCACGGCGTGTGGGCGACGAACTTGATCGGCAGCAGTTTCGAATCGACGATTTCGCCGGCGACGATGTTGGTCAGCGACACTTCAGCGGTCGGGATCAAGTACAGGTCGGCTTCGCCTTCGCGCGCGATCTTGAACAGGTCTTCTTCGAACTTCGGCAGCTGGCCGGTGCCTTGCAGCGCCGGGGCCTGGACCAGATAAGGCGTGTAGGCCTCTTCGTAGCCGTGCTCGGTGACGTGCAGGTTGATCATGAACTGCGCCAGGGCGCGGTGCAGACGGGCAATCGGGCCGCGCAGCAGGGCGAAACGGGCGCCGGACAGCTTGGCGGCGGTTTCGAAGTCCAGCCAGCCGAACTTCTCGCCCAGGGCGACGTGGTCCTGAACCGGGAAATCGAAGGCAGTCGGGGTGCCCCAGCGGCGCACTTCGACGTTGCCGTCTTCGTCTTCGCCGACCGGCACCGATTCGTGCGGCAGGTTGGGGATACCCAGCAGGATCGAGTCCAGATCGGTCTGGATCGCGTCCAGTTCGACTTTACCCGCGCTCAATTCGCCCGCCATGCGCTCGACGTCCGCCATCAGCGGCGCGATGTCTTCGCCGCGCTGCTTGGCCTGACCGATGGATTTGGAGCGCGCATTACGTTCAGCCTGCAGTGCTTCGGTGCGGGTCTGGACGGTCTTGCGCTGTTCTTCCAGCGCTTCGATGCGCGCAACATCCAGGGTATAGCCACGGGATGCCAGGCGGTCCGCTACGTCCTGAAGGTTGCTACGTAACAGTTTGGAATCGAGCATGTCGGTTTCTCGTTTATCAAAGTTTGGTCAAGGACAGGCCGGCCCAGGTGGCAAGCAGCCCGCCGAATACGCTGAGCGCCGCATAGCCCAGGGCTAGCGGCACTTGCCCGCTTTCCAGCAGGCGCACCGTATCCAGTGAAAAGGATGAAAAAGTCGTCAGCCCCCCGAGGAAGCCAACGATCAACCCGGCACGCACCTCGATGGGCACCTCCGGGCGTATCAAAAACAGACCGTATAGAACGCCGATCAGCAAACAGCCCACGATATTAACGGCCAGCGTCGCGGTATAGAAGTGCCGAGGCCAATTCGCGTTGATCCAGTTGCCCGTGACGAAGCGCAACAACGTGCCGGCCATCCCGCCGACGGAAACCGCAACGATCAAGGGAAGCACTATTTTCTCCGCTGCCTTGGGCTTAAACGGTCGAGTTTCGCCAGGTGATTGAGTTTTTCGCCGATCTTCAACTCCAGGCCACGGGGCACGGGCTGATAGAACGGGATCGGGTCGAGTTCTTCCGGGAAATAGTCTTCGCCAGCGGCATAGGCGTCCGGCTCATCGTGGGCATAACGGTATTCATCGCCGTAGCCCAATTGTTTCATAAGCTTGGTCGGCGCGTTGCGCAGGTGCAGCGGCACTTCCAGCGAGCCGTGCTCGGCGGCGGCGCGCAATGCCGTCTTGAAGCCCATGTACACCGCGTTGCTCTTTGGCGCGCAGGCCAGATAGGTGATGGCCTGGGCCACCGCCAACTCGCCTTCGGGGCTGCCGAGGCGCTCCTGCACTTCCCAGGCCGCCAGGCACAGGCTGAGGGCGCGGGGGTCGGCATTGCCGATGTCTTCGCTGGCCATGCGCACCACACGCCGGGCCAGGTACAAGGGGTCGCAACCGCCGTCGATCATCCGTGCGAACCAGTACAAGGCGCCGTCGGGGTTGGAGCCGCGCACCGATTTATGCAGCGCGGAAATCTGGTCGTAGAACGCTTCGCCGCCCTTGTCGAACCGTCGGCGGGTGTCACCGAGCAGGCTTTGCAGCAGGTCGGTGCCGATTTCGCTGTTGTCTTCCGCCAGGTCCGAGGCGTTTTCCAGCAGGTTGAGCAGACGCCGACCATCGCCATCGGCGGCCGACAGCAGCATCTGGAAGCCTTCGTCGCTGAGGGTCAGGTTACGTTTACCCAGGCCACGCTCTTCGGTCAGCGCGCGGTGCACCAGTTTGCGCAGGGCCGCTTCGTCGAGGCTTTTCAGCACATAGACCCGCGCCCGCGACAGCAAGGCGTTGTTGAGTTCGAACGAGGGATTTTCCGTGGTTGCGCCGATGAAAATCAGCGTACCGTCTTCGACATAGGGCAGGAACGCATCCTGCTGGGACTTGTTGAATCGATGCACTTCGTCGACGAACAGAATGGTGCGGCGGCCGTACTGCGCGGCCTGCTGTTTGGCGATTTCCACCGACTGGCGGATCTCCTTGACCCCGGCCAGCACCGCCGAGACCGTTTCGAAGTGCGCGTCCGAGACTTCCGCGAGCAATCGCGCCAGGGTGGTTTTGCCCACGCCCGGCGGCCCCCAGAAAATCATCGAATGCAGGGCACCCTGCTCCAGCGCCTCGCGCAGGGGCTTGCCGCGAGCGAGCACGTGTTCCTGACCGACGTACTCGTCCAGATTGGCCGCGCGCAAACGGGCGGCCAGGGGCTGGGCGATGGGAGCGCTGCGAAACAGATCCATGGCGTACGTTTAAAACCTCACTGGTCCTCTATTCCCTGTAGGAGCGAGCCTGCTCGCGATTGACGTCAACGATAACGCTGGCAGCCTGACACCCTGCGGTGTCTTTGCGTTCATCGCGAGCAGGCTCGCTCCTACAGGGTTTTGCGTTTTATTCCTGGATTACATCGGCACCCTTGGGAATATCGAACTTGAACTTGGACGCCGGGATCGGCTCGTTCGCCTTCACCCCGGTGAACAGGATATTGGTGCGCTGGCCGACGCTGTCGATCAGTTGCATATCATTGACCAGGCCATTGCGGAACGACAGGCGCAGGCTGTCGAACAGGGTGTCCTTGGTCTTCGGCTTCAAGGTGAAGTCAATCACGCCGCCGGCTTCCTTGGCACTGATGTCGAAGCTCTGGCTGATCTTGGACACGTCACCGGACAACAGCAAGGCCGGGGTCTGGGTCAGGCGCTGGTCGAGGTTCTTGATGGTGGCCTGTTCCAGATCCGGGTCCCACAAGGTGACTTTCTTGCCATCGGAGATCATGGTCTGTTCGGCTGGCGCATCGGTGTGCCAGTAGAACAGGCCCGGACGCTGCAGGGACATCTCGCCGGCGGTTTCCTGCAATTGGGTGCCTGTGCCATCAAGGGTCAGTTGCGAGAAACGTGCGGTCAGGGTCTGGGATTTTTCCAGCAGTTGGGTCAGGCGCGCCACGTCCTTGTCATCGGCGTTAGCCTGGAGCGTGGTCAAGGCCAGTACCGGCAGCAACAGCATGCGGATCAGACGCATGGGAGTCCTCATAACATTCGTGGGAGTGCGGGAGGCGCAAAGGCGCCCCCCCTTTCATACTCGGGTCAGTCGCGCACCGGCCCCGGGGCCAGGACTTCACGCGAACCGTTGGTGTTCATGGACGTCACGACCCCGGCCATTTCCATGGCTTCGATCATGCGCGCAGCGCGGTTGTAGCCGATCTTCAGCTTGCGCTGAACCGCGGAAATGGAGGCACGACGGCTTTCCAGCACAAACTGGACCGCTTCGTCGTACAGCGCGTCGGCCTCGGGATCGTCACCGTCGCCGCCACCGCTGCTGCCTTCAAAGCCACTGCCCGCCTCTTCGACGCCATTGAGGATGTCGTCGTTGTATTCCGGCGCACCCCGCAGCTTCCAGGCTTCCACCACGCGGTGAACCTCATCGTCGGACACGAAAGCACCGTGAACACGAATCGGCAGGCTGGTACCCGGCGGCATGTAGAGCATGTCACCGTGGCCCAGCAGTTGTTCGGCGCCGCCCTGGTCGATGATGGTCCGCGAGTCGATCTTGCTCGATACCTGGAACGCCATGCGGGTCGGGATGTTGGCCTTGATCAGACCGGTGATCACATCCACCGACGGACGCTGGGTCGCAAGGATCAAGTGGATACCGGCCGCACGAGCCTTTTGCGCGATACGGGCGATCAGTTCTTCAACCTTCTTGCCGACGATCATCATCATGTCGGCGAATTCGTCGACTACGACCACGATGGTCGGCAGCTTCTGCAGCAGTGGCGCTTCGTCGTGGATGCTTTCACGCTTGTACAGCGGATCACTCAACGGCTCGCCGGCGTCCTGGGCTTCCTTGACCTTGGCGTTGAAGCCCGACAGGTTTCGCACGCCCATCTTGGCCATCAGCTTGTAGCGTCGCTCCATCTCGGCAACGCTCCAGCGCAGGGCGTTGGCGGCGTCTTTCATGTCGGTGACAACCGGGCACAGCAGGTGCGGAATGCCTTCGTAGATCGACAGTTCCAGCATTTTCGGGTCGATCATGATCAGCTTGGCGTCTTCCGGGCCAGACTTGAACAGGATCGACAGGATCATCGCGTTCACACCCACCGACTTACCGGAACCGGTGGTACCGGCGACCAGCAAGTGCGGCATTTTCGCAAGGTCGGTGATGACCGGCTTGCCGCCGATGTCATGGCCCAGGGCCAGGGTGACCGGGGATTTGAAGTTGTCGTATTCCGGAGTCGACAACACCTCGGAGAAACGCACGATCTGCCGATCTTCGTTGGGAATCTCGATACCGACCGTGGTCTTGCCCGGAATCACTTCCACCACGCGCACGCTGGTCACGGCCAGGGAACGGGCCAGGTCTTTGGCCAGGTTGGAGATTCGGCTGACTTTTACCCCGGCCGCCGGCTGGATTTCGTAACGGGTGATCACCGGGCCCGGGTGGATCGAATCCACTGCGACTTCAACGCCGAATTCCTTGAGCTTGATTTCCAGCAAGTGGCCGACCGCAGCCAGGGATTCAGGCGAGTAATTGAGTTGTTTCTTTTCCGCCGGGTCGAGAATCGAAATCGGCGGTAAGGTGCCTTCCACGGCACTGTCGACGAACAGCGGCGCCTGCTTTTCTTTCTCGACGCGTTTGCTCGGTGCGGCGGGCTTTGGCGGCGCGGGCGCAATCACCGGCGGCACCTGCTTCTCGCGCTCGGACATGTGCTTGCTCAGGGCTTGCTCACGTTCGATCAGACGTTCCTTGACCTTGGCCTGCTCGCGTTTGTCGGTAACGGTCGGCGCAACCACTTCATCCATACGGTCGTCGACTTCACGCAACTGGGCAACCAGCTGTTTGCGCTCGGTACGGGCCGCCCACCAGCGATTGGCGGCGCCCTGGAACAGTTCGAACAGATCGAGGGTGATCTTGCCGGTGATGTCCATCACCTTGAACCACGACAGGTCGGTAAACACAGTCAGGCCGAACAGGAACAACGCAATGAACAACAGCGTGCTGCCCTGGATATTCAGGGCGTTCCTGGCCAGTTCGCCGAGGCTTTCCCCCAGCGCACCGCCCGCACCGGCCGGCAGACCGGTCGCGGCATGAAAATGGATATGGGCCAGAGCGGCGCCCGACAGCACCAGGAACACCAGGCCGATCAGGCGCCAGGAGAACAGCCACCCGCTCCACTGCCACGGCTCGTGACGCTGGCGGAAGATCTGGTACGCCTTGATGGCCAGCAGCAACGGGAAGATGTAGGCGAAGTAACCCAGCACCATGAACAGGATATCGGCGCTGTAGGAGCCCGCTGGCCCGCCGAAGTTCTGTACATCGTCGATCTTGCTGTTATGACTCCAGCCCGGATCGTCCTTGCCATAGGTCAACAAGGCCATCATCAGGAACAGGCACAAGGCACCGATGGCGATCAGCGCACCTTCCTTGAGTCGGTAGTGCAAGTGCTGGCGCCAGAGCGGCACGACGGCTGGTTTGGGTGCTGCGGTGGATTTCTTCAAAACGCTTCTTTTCCTGCGCCAATGGCGCGTCCATCTGGTGAATGTCTATAAAAACCGCGAAAAAACTGCCCAATCCAGGCAGGTAATAAAGTTAACACGTGTAACCGGGACTACTTTTAACACTGCACCCCTGTTTCTATAAACACGGCGCACACTGAATATATGTAACACGCAGGGCATTGTACGGGTTTGTACGCACGACGCCATGCTTGAGACCCTTGGATGCAGCATAGTCAACAGCACATGACATGCCATTCAATTTGAGCATGCATTCTCTTTGGTGACAAAGGCTTATGAGGTGTTTTTTATGAGCGAAGCGAAGCATTCCCGCCTGATTATCCTGGGCTCCGGCCCTGCCGGTTACAGCGCGGCAGTTTATGCCGCCCGCGCCAACCTCAAGCCGGTTGTCATTACCGGCATCCAGGCAGGTGGCCAGCTCACCACCACCGTCGAAGTGGATAACTGGCCAGGCGACGTTGAAGGCCTGACCGGACCGGTGCTGATGGATCGCATGCAAAAACACGCCGAACGCTTTGCCACCGAGATCGTTTACGACCACATCCATACCGCCAAGTTGCAACAACGGCCGTTCGAGCTGATCGGCGATGGCGGCACCTACACCTGCGACGCCTTGATCATTGCCACCGGCGCCTCCGCGCAATACCTGGGCCTGCCGTCGGAAGAAGCGTTCGCCGGCAAAGGAGTTTCGGCGTGCGCGACCTGTGATGGATTTTTCTATCGCAATCAAGTGGTTGCCGTGGTCGGCGGCGGCAACACGGCGGTCGAGGAAGCCTTGTACCTGTCGAACATCGCCAAAGAAGTGCACCTGATCCATCGGCGCGACAAACTGCGCTCGGAGAAAATCCTCCAGGACAAACTCTTTGAAAAGGCCGCCAACGGCAATGTTCGCCTGCACTGGAACCAAAACCTGGACGAAGTGCTCGGCGATGCCAGCGGCGTGACCGGTGCCCGCCTGCGGGACAGTCACACAGGTGAAACCCGGGAGCTGCCGCTGGCCGGGGTGTTTATCGCCATCGGCCACAAACCCAACACCGACCTGTTCACGGGCCAACTGGAAATGCGCGACGGGTATCTGCAGGTCAAGGGTGGCAGCGAAGGCGATGCCACCGCTACGGCGATTGCAGGTGTGTTTGCCGCCGGTGACGTGGCCGACCACGTTTATCGCCAGGCCGTTACATCTGCCGGTGCCGGTTGCATGGCGGCGCTGGACGCTGAAAAATACCTGGACGACATTCCAACCGTTTGAAGGCAAACTTTATGGCGGGCCAACACCCGCCACTGCCCTCCCCTTCTGCAAGCCCGGATGCCATGCTGACTTGGTTACAACGCAATACCTTGCATTTCCCACCACTGGAAAAGGCCATGCGCGACCCCAACGGGCTGCTGGCCGCCGGTGGTGATCTGTCCGCCGATCGGCTGATCTCGGCTTATCGCCACGGCTGCTTCCCTTGGTTTTCCGAGGGCCAGCCAATCCTCTGGTGGTCTCCGGACCCGCGTACGGTGCTGTTTCCCGACGAATTGCACGTCTCGCGCAGCCTGAACAAACTGCTACGCCAGCAACGCTATCAAGTGACCTTTGACCAGGACTTCGCCGCCGTCATCCGCGCCTGTGCCGCGCCCCGGGATTACGCCGACGGCACCTGGATCACCGAGGCCATGCAGGACGCCTACATCGAACTGCACAGGCGTGGCCACGCGCACTCGGTGGAAGTGTGGGACGGGGACGAACTGGTGGGCGGGCTCTACGGCCTGGCGATGGGCCAGCTGTTTTTCGGCGAGTCCATGTTCAGCCTCGCTGACAACGCCTCGAAATTCGGCTTTGCCACACTGGTGCGGCATCTGAAAGACTCGGGTTTTGTACTGATCGATTGCCAGATGCCCACCGATCACCTGCACAGTCTCGGAGCCCGGGCGATACCCCGCCATGAATTTGCCAACTATCTGGCCAGGCATCTGGACCAGCCCAATCGCGCTAGCTGGGTTTGCTGAGCGACTTTTGCGCAGGTGGCTTACACTTATTCAAAAGCATTATCCCGAGGGTTGATCATGACCGAGTTGGCGCGATTGAAGTTCTATGCCACTCAGCCGCACTCTTGCAGTTATCTGCCGGAGGAGCAGGCCACAACCCTGTTCCTCGACCCTAGCCAGCCCATGGATGTGCATGTCTATGCAGACCTGTCGGAGATGGGGTTTCGTCGCAGTGGCGATCATCTCTATCGGCCGCATTGCCAGAATTGCAATGCCTGCGTTCCGGCGCGCATTCCCGTGGGACAGTTCACGCCCAACCGGCAACAGAAACGCATCTTCAAGCGCAACGTGGATTTGCAGGTACGTCCAGCCAAGCCCGGCTTCAACGAAGAATACTTCGACCTCTACCAGCGCTATATCGAACAGCGTCACGCCGATGGCGACATGTACCCGCCGAGTCGCGACCAGTTTTCGACATTCCTGGTGCGGGACCTGCCGTTTTCAAGATTTTATGAATTTCGCCTGAATGGCCGGCTGCTGGCCGTCGCCGTCACCGATTTACTGCCGAACGGTCTTTCGGCGGTCTACACCTTCTACGAACCCTCCGAAGAGCGCCGCAGCCTTGGGCGCTATGCGATCCTGTGGCAAATCGCCGAGGCCAGGCGGCTGGGGCTGGATGCGGTCTACCTCGGCTACTGGATCAAAAACTGCAAAAAAATGAACTACAAGACTCAATATCGCCCTATTGAGTTGCTGATTAATCAGCGCTGGGTGGTTCTAAACTAGAGCCGCCCCTAAACCCCTTGGCTTAAACCCCATTTTTCGGGCACAATGCACGCCGCTTTTGCCTGGCGCAGTTGCACCGGGCCATTCATTGGACACCGAGGGCTTTACTGCATGTCGAAAGAAGACAGCTTCGAAATGGAAGGCACTGTCGTCGACACCCTGCCCAACACCATGTTTCGTGTGGAGTTGGAAAATGGGCACGTCGTAACCGCGCACATCTCCGGCAAGATGCGCAAGAACTACATCCGTATTCTTACCGGCGACAAAGTGCGCGTAGAGCTGACTCCTTATGACTTGAGCAAAGGGCGCATCACTTACCGCGCTCGATAAGGTTGGAGCGAGCTTGCTCGCGAAAAACCTGACGGTACCGCGTCAAGTCAGAGTCCCCGCATCATCATTGACGAACATCGCGAGCAAGCTCGCTCCTACAGAGATAGGGCTCACTCGCTAAGCAAGTCAATACAAAACGCCCGGCTTATGCCGGGCGTTTTTGTTTGCCTGTAATTTACCCCCCCCACCTCCTGTAGGAGCGAGCTTGCTCGCGAAAAACCTGAGAGCACCACGTCAAGTCAGACTCCCCGCATCATCGTTGACGACCATCGCGAGCAAGCTCGCTCCCACAGACAGCAGACATGCCGATCAACAGACAGCAAAAAGGCGCCTCTCGGCGCCTTTTTGTTTTGCGGTTTAACGTCAGGCCATCTCGGCCGTGGTCTCGAACTCGAAGGTCAGCTCTCCGTCCTTGATGTCGATGTGTACCACACCGCCATGCTCGGCCAGTTCGCCAAAGAGAATCTCCTCCGCCAGCGGACGCTTGATCTTGTCCTGGATCAGGCGAGCCATTGGGCGAGCACCCATCGCCGCGTCGTAGCCACCTTCGGCCAGCCAGTTGCGGGCTGCATCGGTGACTTCCAGCAACACACGCTTGTCTTCCAGTTGCGCCTGAAGCTCGGTAAGGAACTTGTCCACCACGCTCTTGATAACCTCATGACTGAGGCGACCAAACTGGATGATGGTGTCCAGACGGTTGCGGAATTCCGGCGTGAAGCTCTTCTTGATCACTTCCATCGCATCGGACGAGTGATCCTGATAGGTGAAACCGATCGAAGCCCGGGCTGCAGTCTCGGCACCGGCGTTGGTCGTCATGATGACGATCACGTTACGGAAATCCGCCTTGCGCCCGTTGTTATCGGTCAACGTACCGTGGTCCATGACCTGCAACAGCAGGTTGAAGACTTCCGGATGCGCCTTCTCGATTTCATCGAGCAACAACACGCAGTGTGGCTGCTTGGTAATGGCTTCGGTGAGCAGACCGCCCTGATCGAATCCGACATAACCAGGAGGCGCACCGATCAGACGCGATACGGTGTGGCGCTCCATGTACTCGGACATGTCGAAACGAATCAGCTCGACACCCAAGGCCTTGGCCAACTGACGCGCCGCTTCGGTTTTACCGACACCGGTAGGCCCTGCGAACAGGAACGAACCGACAGGCTTGTCAGGGGACTTGAGGCCGGCACGGGACAGCTTGATCGCGGTTGCCAGCGAGTCGATCGCGGCATCCTGACCGAACACGGTCAACTTCAGGTCACGCTCGAGGTTACGCAGCAGTTCCTTGTCGGAACTGGTGACGTGTTTTGGCGGAATGCGCGCGATTTTCGCGACGATGTCCTCGACTTGCGGCACTTCGATGCGCTTCACACGCTTCTCGACCGGTTGCAGGCGCTGATAGGCACCCGCCTCGTCGATGACATCGATAGCCTTGTCCGGCATATGACGGTCGTTGATGTAACGCGAGGCCAGTTCGGCAGCCGCGCGCAGGGCCTCATCACTGTATTCGATATTGTGATGGCTTTCGAAACGCCCCTTCAGGCCGCGCAGAATGCCAATGGTGTCTTCCACCGAAGGCTCCGACACATCGACCTTCTGGAAGCGCCGGGCCAAGGCACGGTCCTTCTCGAAGATGCCGCGGAATTCCTGGAAGGTGGTTGAACCGATGCAACGGATATCACCCGAGGACAGCAGCGGCTTGAGCAGGTTCGAGGCATCCATGACGCCACCGGACGCGGCACCCGCACCAATGATGGTGTGGATCTCGTCGATGAACAGGATCGCCTGCGGACGTTTTTTCAGTTCATTGAGCAACGCCTTGAAGCGCTTCTCGAAATCGCCACGGTATTTGGTCCCGGCCAGCAACGCGCCGAGATCAAGAGAGTAAACCACGCTGTTGGCCAGCAGGTCCGGTACCTGGTCGTCGACAATGCGCTTGGCCAGGCCTTCGGCAATCGCGGTTTTACCCACGCCCGCCTCGCCCACCAGCAGCGGATTGTTTTTGCGCCGACGCGCCAGGATCTGCGCAACGCGCTCGACTTCCAGCTCACGCCCCACCAGCGGATCGATGCGACCCTGGCGCGCGAGTTCGTTGAGGTTGCTGGCATAAGCATCCAGGGGATTGCCTGAGGAAGAAGACTCACCGCCCTCGTCGTCCTGCATATCTTGCTCACCTTCAGAGTGATCGCCATGCCCCGGCACTTTGGAAATGCCATGGGCGATGTAGTTGACGACATCTATACGGGCAACGCTCTGCTGTTTCAGCAGGAACACCGCCTGACTCTCTTGCTCACTGAAGATCGCGACCAGCACGTTGGCGCCAGTCACTTCGCGTTTGCCCGAGCTCTGTACGTGAAACACAGCACGTTGCAGTACACGCTGGAAGCCCAGGGTTGGCTGGGTTTCGCGATCCTCGTCATGCACGGGGATCAATGGCGTGGTGGAGTCGATGAACTCCTGCAGGTCATGCTTGAGTTTGTCGAGGTTTGCGCCGCACGCACGCAGAACGGTGGCGGCAGCCTCATTGTCCAATAGGGCCAGCAAGAGGTGCTCGACGGTCATGAACTCATGACGCTTCGAACGAGCTTCCTTGAAGGCAAGATTGAGGGTGACTTCGAGCTCGCGGTTTAACATAGCTTCACCTCATACCCAAGTGTCCGGCGATTAACCGTCCTTCTCGATTTCACAGAGTAGCGGATGCTGGCTTTCCCTGGCGTACTGGTTGACCTGCATGGCCTTGGTCTCGGCGATGTCGCGGGTAAACACTCCACATACTGCCCGTCCTTCTGTGTGGACGGCCAGCATGACCTTGGTCGCCAGCTCGCGATTCAGGTTAAAAAACACCTCGAGCACTTCGACGACGAAATCCATCGGTGTGTAGTCATCATTGAACAAAACCACCTTGTACATCGGCGGCGCCTGTAAAGCAGGCTTGGCCTCCTGAACAGCAATGCCTGCGGAATCGTCGTCGTGTTCCTCCGGGCGATCCTTCTGGAGAGTCGGGCGATCCTGATTGAATGTTAGTCGAATCTGGCTGATTGCATGCATGGAAAGAAAGGTTCGTCAGTTGTTCAAATACAGTGGTGGGGGCGGCTATCAGCGATTTCAACTCCGACTGCCGGGTCAGCTTGACTATCGGCAAAACGGTGTTACAACCAATAGAGCCCACAGTGGGTAAAAAAGGTCCGCGGAGTCAATCTTATTTACAGATTCGACTGCGGATGTACTGGATGATACTCCAGTGATGGAGTGTGTTGCAGAGGGAGTTGGGTATGTCAGGCGGCAAGGTCAGCGGCAAGGTCAAATGGTTCAACAATGCCAAGGGTTACGGTTTCATCAATGAGGACGGCAAGACAGAAGACCTGTTTGCCCACTACTCCGCCATCCAGATGGAAGGTTATAAAACCCTGAAAGCCGGGCAATCTGTCGTATTCGACATCATCCAGGGCCCCAAAGGCCTGCACGCGGTCAACATCGGCAGCCCGGTGGGCGCTTCGAAAGCGACGGCATCCGCCCCGCAACAGACCGTTACAGTGTAAGTCCACACCGTCATAGCGCCATAAAAAAACCGCCTGACTCATCTACTTGAATCAGGCGGTTTTTGTGTGCCTGCGTTTTCTTACATGTGCGAGATCAGCGCATCACCGAAGCCGGAAGACGACACCAGTTTGGCGCCTTCCATCAGACGCTCGAAGTCATAGGTCACGGTCTTGGCGGAAATCGCGCCGTTGGTGCCCTTGATGATCAGGTCGGCCGCTTCGGTCCAGCCCATGTGGCGCAGCATCATTTCAGCCGACAGGATCAACGACCCCGGGTTGACCTGGTCCTTGCCGGCGTACTTCGGCGCCGTACCGTGGGTGGCTTCGAACATGGCGACGGTGTCGGACAGGTTGGCACCCGGCGCAATACCGATACCGCCCACTTCCGCCGCCAGGGCGTCGGAGAGGTAGTCGCCGTTCAGGTTCAGGGTCGCGATCACATCGTACTCGGCCGGGCGCAGCAGGATCTGCTGGAGCATGGCGTCGGCGATGGCATCCTTGACGATGACGTTCTTGCCGGTTTTCGGGTTCTTGAACTGCATCCACGGGCCACCGTCGAGCAGGGTCGCGCCGAACTCTTCAGCCGCCACTTCGTAGGCCCATTCCTTGAAGGCACCTTCGGTGAACTTCATGATGTTGCCTTTGTGCACGATGGTCAGCGAATCGCGATCGTTGTCGACCACATATTGCAGGGCCTTGCGCGCCAGACGCTTGGTGCCCTGCAGGGACACCGGCTTGACGCCGATACCGCAGTTCTCGTCAAAACGGATCTTGGTAACGCCCATTTCTTCTTTCAGGAACTTGATGACCTTGGTGGCTTCCGGCGTACCGGCCTTCCACTCAATGCCCGCGTAGATGTCTTCGGAGTTCTCGCGGAAGATGGTCATGTCGACATCGCCTGGCTTCTTGACCGGGCTAGGCACGCCTTCGAACCAGCGCACCGGGCGCAGGCAGACGTACAGGTCGAGCTGCTGACGCAGGGCTACGTTCAGGGAACGGATGCCGCCACCGACCGGGGTGGTCAGCGGGCCCTTGATGGAAACCACGTAATCCTTGACCGCGTCCAGGGTTTCCTGAGGCAGCCAGGTGTCCTGATCGTAAACCTGAGTCGCTTTCTCCCCGGCGTACACCTCCATCCAGGAAATCTTGCGTTCGCCACCGTAGGCCTTCTTAACAGCAGCATCGACAACCTTGATCATGACCGGGCTGATGTCGACACCAATGCCGTCACCTTCGATGAAGGGGATGATCGGGTTATTAGGAACATTGAGAGAATGGTCTGCATTGACGGTGATTTTGTCGCCGACGGCTGGAACCTGAATCTTCTTGTAACCCATGCTGAACTCCATTGATTGGATTGAACATCTGGCTTGGTTCGAGCGTAACCCAGTTGAATCGGCGCGCAAACCCTATGTTCCATCGATCTGGCGCAAAGCCTTGCAACTCGCGCGCTACAAGCCTGAAAGCAAAGGGAAAAGCGCCAAAAACAAGCACGACGAGTGACCTTACGCCCTGCTCGCCCCTGCGACCTTTAGACCAATGGACGACATTCGTTGCATATGAACCATCGGCAGATTGCCAGCTACCTATGTATAATGCCGCCCGCTGACCACAGGGTCACGACGGCTGAAGTGCTCTACGATGAGACTTTCCGCCCGGCAAGCCGGCCTGTTATCGCAGTCCGGCTACTTGACGCCCTACTGATGCACCCAACATCACAGCAACGAAACCTCGATATTCGGCTCATGGATGACTTTGAACGAACGCGCTTACCCGGCGCCCTCGAGTTTCTGCGCACGCTTTAGCAAAGAAGAGAGAGTTAATCCGAATATGCCCACCCGCTCGAAGATCATCTATACCTTCACCGACGAAGCTCCTGCCCTCGCCACCTATTCACTGTTGCCTATCGTAGAGGCGTTCACCGCCTCGGCTGATATCGCCGTTGAAACCCGCGATATCTCTCTTGCAGGGCGCATCCTGGCCAGCTTCCCCGAGCAACTGGGTGACAAAGCCGTAGCCGACCACCTCGCCGAACTGGGCGCCCTGGCCGTTACGCCTGAAGCCAACATCATCAAATTGCCGAACATCAGCGCCTCGGTTCCGCAACTGCAAGCCGCGATCAAAGAGCTGCAAGCCCAGGGCTACGCACTGCCGGACTACCCTGAGACCGTCACCTGCGACGCCGACAAGGAAGCCAAGGCGCGTTACGACAAGATCAAGGGCAGCGCCGTGAACCCGGTCCTGCGCGAAGGCAACTCCGACCGCCGCGCGCCGTTGTCGGTCAAGAACTACGCACGCAAGCACCCGCACAAAATGGGCGCGTGGGCCAAGGACTCCAAGTCCCACATCGCGCACATGAGCACCGGCGATTTCTACGGCAGCGAAAAAGCCGCCCTGATCGACGCCGCTGACGCCGTGAAGATCGAACTGATCGCCCAAGACGGCACCGCGACCGTCCTGAAAGAAAAAACCAGCGTACAAGCCGGTGAGATCCTCGATTGCGCGGTACTGAGCAAAAACGCCCTGCGCAGCTTCATCGCGGCTGAAATCGAAGACGCCAAGGCACAAGGCGTGCTGCTGTCGGTTCACTTGAAAGCCACCATGATGAAGGTCTCCGACCCGATCATGTTCGGCCAGATCGTTGCCGAGTTCTATAAAGACGCACTGGCCAAGCACGCTGACGTGCTGTCACAGATCGGCTTCAACCTGAACAACGGCATCGGCGACCTGTACGCTCGTATCAAGGCTTTGCCTGCCGAGCAGCAAGCGCAGATCGAAGCTGACATCCAGGCGGTCTACGCCGTTCGCCCTTCCCTGGCGATGGTCAACTCCGACAAAGGCATCACCAACCTGCACGTGCCGAGCGACGTGATCGTCGACGCCTCGATGCCGGCAATGATCCGTGACTCCGGCAAGATGTGGGGCACCGACGGCCAGTTGCACGACACCAAAGCCGTGATCCCGGATCGCTGCTACGCCACCATCTACCAGGCCGTGATCGAAGACTGCAAAGCCAACGGTGCGTTCGATCCGACCACCATGGGCAGCGTGCCGAACGTTGGCCTGATGGCGAAGAAAGCCGAAGAGTACGGTTCTCACGACAAGACTTTCCAGATCAAGGCTGACGGCGTTGTTCGCGTCACCGACAGCAAGGGCAACCTGCTGATGGAACAGGCTGTTGAAGCCGGCGACATCTTCCGCATGTGCCAGACCAAAGACGCGCCGATCCAGGACTGGGTCAAACTGGCCGTCAACCGTGCTCGCGCCAGCAGCACCCCGGCGATCTTCTGGCTGGACCCGATGCGCGCCCACGACGGCGTAGTGATCGAGAAAGTTCAGGCTTACCTGAAGGATCACGACACTGCCGGCCTGGACATCCAGATCATGGCACCGGTCGACGCGATGAAGTCCACCCTGCAGCGTACCCGCGCCGGCAAGGACACCATCTCGGTAACCGGCAACGTACTGCGCGACTACCTGACCGACCTGTTCCCGATCATGGAACTGGGCACCAGCGCCAAGATGCTGTCGATCGTGCCGCTGATGAACGGCGGTGGCCTGTTCGAAACCGGCGCCGGCGGTTCGGCTCCGAAGCACGTTCAGCAACTACTGGAAGAAAACTTCCTGCGCTGGGATTCGCTGGGTGAATTCCTGGCCCTGGCCGCGTCCCTGGAACACCTGGGCGTGACCTACAACAACCCCAAGGCGCTGGTTCTGGCCAAGACCCTGGACCAGGCCACCGGCCAGTTCCTGGACAACAACAAGTCGCCATCGCGCAAAGTCGGCAATATCGACAACCGCGGCAGCCACTTCTATCTGGCGCTGTACTGGGCTCAGGCCCTGGCTGCCCAGACCGAAGACGCTGCACTGCAAGCGCAGTTCGCGACCCTGGCCAAGACCCTGACCGAAAACGAGGCGACCATCGTTGCCGAACTCAACGCCGTTCAGGGCAAGCCAGTGGACATCGGCGGTTACTACCACGCCGACGCCGAGCTGATCAGCAAAGCCATGCGCCCAAGCGCAACCTTCAACGCGGCTGTCGCTGCGCTGGTTTAAGGTTGTAAGGGAACATCACAAACCCCGGCCCTGTGCCGGGGTTTGTGTTTTCCGGACCTCACACAATACCGAATAAACACACAACCCCTGTGGGAGCGAGCTTGCTCGCGATAGCGGTATATCATCCAACACCTCTGGTGACTGACTCGCCGCCATCGCGAGCAAGCTCGCTCCCACAGGGATAGTGTTTCAACATTCAAAACTGAGGAAGTTTTATGGACTGGAAACCCCACATCACCGTCGCCACCATCGTCGAAGACAACGGCCGCTTCCTGATGGTCGAGGAACTCAAGCACGGACGCGCGGTGCTCAATCAGCCCGCCGGCCATCTGGATCCGGATGAAACCCTGACCGAAGCCGCCGTGCGCGAAACCCTCGAGGAAACCGGCTGGGACGTCGAACCGACCGGCGTACTGGGCATTTACCTCTACACCGCCCCGAGCAATGGCGTGACCTACCAGCGGGTCTGCTTCATCGCCAAACCACTGAAACACCACGCGGATTATCAACTGGATGACGGCATCGTCGGCGCCAAGTGGTTGACCCGTGAGGAATTAATCGAGCAGCGCGACAACTGGCGCAGCGAGCTGATCATCCGCTGCATCGACGACTATCTGGCAGGCCAACACTTCGGCCTCGAATTGATCCGTCCTTCTCTTTAGCCTTGCGGGCCCGAGCCTGCTAGAATCGCGTCCTTTTTCAAGACACTCATTGAATCCCTATGCGTGATCCAGCCCCTTCTGACACACAAAAGAAGCGCGTCATTGTCGGCATGTCCGGCGGCGTGGACTCTTCCGTTTCCGCCCTCCTGCTGATCGAGCAGGGTTATGAGGTGGAAGGCCTGTTCATGAAGAACTGGGAAGAAGACGATGGAACGGAATACTGCACCGCCATGGATGACCTGGCGGACGCCCAGGCCGTGTGCGACAAGATTGGCATCAAGCTGCACACCGCCAACTTCGCCGCCGAGTACTGGGACAACGTGTTCGAGCATTTCCTGGCCGAATACAAGGCCGGACGCACGCCGAACCCGGACATCCTGTGCAACCGCGAAATCAAGTTCAAGGCGTTCCTCGACTACGCCATGATGCTTGGCGCTGACCTGATCGCCACCGGCCACTACGTGCGTCGTCGCGACATCGATGGTCGCACCGAACTGCTCAAGGGCCTGGACCCGAACAAGGACCAGAGCTACTTCCTGCACGCCGTCGGTGGCGAACAGATCGCCAAGACCCTGTTCCCGGTCGGCGAGCTGGAAAAACCGCAAGTGCGCGCCATTGCCGAGAAGTACGAGCTGGCGACCGCGAAGAAAAAGGACTCCACCGGGATCTGCTTTATCGGCGAACGCCGCTTCAGCGACTTCCTCAAGCAATACCTGCCGGCGCAACCGGGCGAGATCAAGACCACCGAAGGCGAAGTCATCGGTCGTCACCACGGCCTGATGTACCACACCATCGGCCAGCGTCAGGGCCTGGGCATCGGCGGCCTGAAAGACGCCGGCGACGAGCCGTGGTATGTGCTGATCAAAGACCTGGAACACAACGAACTGATCGTTGGCCAGGGCAATGATCACCCTTACCTGTTCTCCCGCGCCCTGCTCGCCTCGGACATCTATTGGGTCAACCCGGTCGATTTGACCGAGCCGCGCAAACTGACCGCCAAGGTGCGTTATCGCCAGAGCGACCAGCCCTGCACCCTGGAAAAAACCGCCACCGGTTATCGCGCGACTTTCGATGATCCGCAACGCGCGGTCACTCCGGGCCAGTCCGTGGTGTTCTATGACGGTGAAATCTGCCTCGGCGGCGGCGTGATTGAAGTAGCCGAGCCGTGGACGAGCAAGGGCCAGGCCCTATGAACCCGATTCAGGAGCAACTGACGGCACTGGGCGGGGTGTTTCTCGCCGCGGTGCTGGTGGACAGGATCGCCAAGACCGGCCAGACCAACGAAGCCGGCCTGAGCTGCATGCTCGGCAGCCTGCTGATCCGCGACCCCAAGGACACGCTGGAAGTCTATGGTGGCGACGACATCAACCTGCGCGAAGGCTACCGCGCACTGATCGGCGCCCTCGAACGCGACCCAAGCGCCCTGCAGCGCGAGCCCCTGCGTTATGCCCTGGCCATGCTCGGCCTTGAGCGTCAGTTGGCCAAACGCGGCGACATGCTCGACGTGATCGGCAAACGCCTGCCGCAGATTCAGTCCCAGGTCGAACACTTCGGCCCGGCCCACGAAAACGTGATCGCCGCCTGCGGCGCGCTGTATCAGGACACCCTGAGCACACTGCGCCAGCGCATTCAGGTGCACGGCGACATGCGCAACCTGCAACAACCGAGCAACGCCTCGAAAATTCGCGCCCTGCTGCTGGCCGGCATTCGCTCAGCACGCCTGTGGCGGCAATTGGGCGGTCATCGCTGGCAACTGGTGATCAGCCGCCGCAAATTGCTCAAAGAGCTTTACCCCTTGATGCGTAACGAATAACCCGCATCGACAGAACCGAACTCAGCAATACGCGTAATACGCCGGTCAGTTGGCGACGGACCGGCGGATTTTTTCATGTATGATACGCGCCCCATTTCGTTGCCCGACTGTCCGAGAACACCCCATGCAGCTTTCTTCGCTCACTGCGGTTTCCCCTGTTGACGGCCGCTACGCCGGCAAAACCCAGGCCCTGCGCCCAATTTTCAGCGAGTACGGCCTGATCCGTGCCCGCGTTCTGGTTGAAGTGCGCTGGCTCCAGCGCCTGGCCGCTCACCCTGCCATCAGTGAAGTGCCGGCGTTCTCCGCCGAAGCCAACGCTGTGCTCAACACCCTGGCGGAAAACTTCTCTCTGGAGCACGCCGAGCGCGTCAAAGAGATCGAGCGCACCACCAACCACGACGTCAAGGCCATCGAGTACCTGCTCAAAGAGCAAGCGGCCAAGCTGCCGGAGCTGGCCAAGGTCAGCGAATTCATCCACTTTGCCTGCACCAGCGAGGACATCAACAACCTGTCCCACGCCCTGATGCTGCGCGAAGGCCGTGATGACGTGATGCTGCCGCTGATGCGCCAGACCGCCAACGCCATCCGCGAACTGGCCATCCGCTTCGCCGACGTGCCGATGCTGTCGCGCACCCACGGTCAACCGGCCTCGCCGACCACCCTGGGCAAAGAACTGGCGAACGTGGTTTACCGTCTGGAGCGCCAGATCGCCCAGGTCGCTGCCGTTCCCCTGCTGGGCAAGATCAACGGCGCTGTCGGCAACTACAACGCACACCTGTCGGCCTACCCTGAGATCGACTGGGAAGCCAACGCCCGCGCCTTCATCGAAGACGAGCTGGGCCTGGGCTTCAACCCGTACACCACGCAGATCGAACCGCACGACTACATTGCCGAGCTGTTCGACGCGATCGCCCGCTTCAACACCATCCTGATCGACTTCGACCGCGACATCTGGGGCTACATCTCCCTGGGTTATTTCAAACAGCGCACCATCGCTGGCGAAATCGGTTCGTCGACCATGCCGCACAAGGTCAACCCGATCGACTTCGAAAACTCCGAAGGCAACCTGGGTATCGCCAACGCACTGTTCCAGCACCTGGCGAGCAAACTGCCGATCTCCCGCTGGCAGCGCGACCTGACCGACTCCACCGTACTGCGCAACCTCGGTGTCGGCTTCGCCCACAGCGTGATCGCGTACGAAGCCAGCCTCAAGGGCATCAGCAAGCTTGAGCTCAACGAGCAGAAGATTGCCGCCGACCTGGACGCCTGCTGGGAAGTATTGGCCGAGCCGATCCAGACCGTGATGCGTCGCTACAACATCGAAAACCCGTACGAAAAGCTGAAAGAACTGACCCGCGGCAAGGGCATCAGCCCGGAAGCGCTGCAGACTTTCATCGACGGCCTGGACATGCCAGCCGCCGCCAAGGCCGAGCTGAAATTGCTCACCCCGGCGAACTACATCGGCAACGCTGTAGAACAAGCCAAACGCATCTGATCGACCGCTAGACCCTTTATAAGACGCCCGGCCGCGCCGGGCGTTTTTATTCCCGTCTGAAAAGTGCATTTTTTCAATAGGTTACACATGAATCCTGATATTCCTCTTCAACTTCTGGGCGGCATCACGGCACGGGAATTCCTGCGCGACTACTGGCAGAAAAAGCCGCTACTGATCCGCCAGGCCATTCCTGATTTCGAAAGCCCGATCGACGCCGACGAACTGGCCGGCCTGGCGCTGGAAGAAGAAGTCGAATCGCGACTGATCATCGAGAATGGCGAGCGCCCGTGGGAACTGCGTCGCGGCCCGTTCGCCGAAGATGAATTCAGCAAGCTGCCTGAAACTGACTGGACCCTGCTGGTTCAAGCCGTGGATCAGTTCGTCCCGGAAGTCAGCGAACTGCTGGAAAACTTCCGCTTTCTGCCGAGCTGGCGCATCGACGACGTGATGATCAGCTACGCCGCACCGGGTGGCAGCGTTGGTCCGCACTTCGACAACTACGACGTGTTCCTGCTGCAAGGCCACGGCAAGCGCAACTGGAAGATCGGCCAGATGTGCAACACCGAGAGCCCGATGCTGGCCCACGCCGACCTGCGCATCCTCTCCGAATTCGAAGCCACCGATGAATGGGTGCTGGAACCGGGCGACATGCTCTACCTGCCACCGCGCCTGGCCCATTGCGGCGTTGCCGTTGATGAATGCATGACCTACTCGGTCGGCTTCCGCGCACCGAGCGCCGCTGAAGTGCTGACCCACTTCACCGACTTCCTCAGCCAGTTCCTGTCGGACGAAGAACGCTACACCGACGCCGACGCCTTGCCGGCCGCCGACCCTCACCAGATCCAGCGCGACGCTCTCGACCGCCTCAAAGGCCTGCTGGCCGAGCACATGAGCGACGAGCGCCTGCTGCTGACCTGGTTCGGCCAGTTCATGACCGAGCCACGCTACCCGGAACTGGTGGTGGGCCCGGAAGACGTCGAAGAAGAGGACTTCATGTCCGCCCTGGAACAAGGCGCGATCCTGATTCGCAACCCGAGCGCGCGCCTGGCGTGGTCTGAAGTCGATGACGACCTGCTGCTGTTCGCCAGCGGCCAGAGCCGTTACCTGCCGGGCAAACTGCGCGAATTGTTGAAGATGATCTGCGCCGCCGACGCGCTGCACGCCGACAACCTTGGCGACTGGCTGAGCGACGAAGACGGTCGCGGGCTGCTGTGCGAACTGGTCAAGCAAGGAAGCCTGGGGTTTGCCGATGAATAAGATTCACGTACGTGTCGCAGACTGGCAGAAGGACAACGCCGAGATCCGGCGCATTCGTGAGACGGTGTTCGTCGCCGAGCAATCCGTTCCGCCCGAGCTGGAATGGGATGCCGACGATGTAACGGCCGTGCATTTCCTCGCCCTCGAAGGCGAATTTCCGATTGGCACCGCCCGCCTGCTGCCCGATGGGCACGTCGGCCGGGTGTCGGTACTCAAGGACTGGCGCGGCCTGAAAGTCGGCGATGCACTGATGCAAGCAGTGATTGGTGAAGCCGAAGAGCGCGGGCTGAAGCAGCAGATGCTCAGCGCCCAGGTACAAGCCACGGCGTTCTATGAGCGACTGGGCTTTCACATGGTCAGTGAGGAGTTCCTGGAAGCCGGGATTCCGCACGTGGACATGGTTCGCCATTCGGCATAAGGCCCAGGTGCCGCCATCGCGAGCAAGCTCGCTCCCACATTGGATTTGTGAGTTGCTGAAGATTTCAGCAACACCATCGATCCCTGTGGGAGCGAGCTTGCTCGCGATGAGGCCCGACGAAACACCACAAAACGCCCCGCTATCTTCGGATACCGGGGCGTTTTGCTGTCTACGATTCAACTTACCCCACCCCGGGCCGACAAACTGTAGGAGCGAGCCTGCTCGCGATGGTCTTGAGAACGCCGCGGGGTATCAGACCTCCAGCATTATCGTTCACGCCCATCGCGAGCAAGCTCGCTCCCACAAACCCCGGGCCGACAAAGTGGCAATATCAAGCTTTTAGAACGCGGAGATAACGGACATGTCCCTACGCACCCTGCTCACCACCCTACTGCTCGGCTGTAGTTTTTCGGTGCTGGCTGCCACAGAAATCATCCCCCTCAAATACCACACCAGTGCCGACCTGCTGCCGGTGGCGCAGGATTTCGTCGGCAAGAACGGACAGGTCAGCGCCTACGGCAATCAATTGATCGCCAACGCCGATCAACGCAAGATCGACGAACTTAAAGCCCTTCTTTCCCAACTCGACACCGCACCCAAGCGCTTGCTGATCACCGTCGACACCAGCGACAACAACTTCCAGGGTGACCAGGGTTATTCGGTGAACGGCGCCAAGCCAAGCCAGACCCGCATCATCAACTACACCACCGACAGTCGTGACGGCGGCATTCAGCAGGTGCAGGCCAGCGAAGGCACACCGGCGCTGATCCAGGTCGGCCAGAGCGTGCCGCTGACCAGCTCGCAGACCGATTCCTACGGCGACCTGCGCAGCCAGACCGAATACCGCAACGTCACCCAGGGCTTCTACGTCACCGCAAACGTCACCGGCGACATCGTCCACCTGTCGATCAGTACCAACCGTGATCGCATGAGCCAGGAACGTCCCGATGTAGTGAACGTACAAAGCACCGACACAACCGTCACCGGCCACCTCGGCGAGTGGATCCTGCTGGCCGGGGTCAACGGCCAGACCCAGGCCGACAAACAGGGCCTGACCCGCAGCTACTCGACCCAGAGCCGCAACGACATGACTTTGCGGGTGAAAGTCGACACCTTGGACTAAAGCACCAAAAACTGACTGACGAGTCGTATTAGACCAAAGATGTAGTGCCTTAAAAAAAGCACTACAAAACGTTTGACGAGCCAAAAAAGCGAAGGCATGATGGCCTCGCTCCCGCTAATCAGAGGCCCTGGCAAGGGCCTTCGAGGCGATGTTCGCACCTACCCCGCGAACCGCTTCGTGTCTGTACCGCCCACAAGGTGTGTTTGACGAGGTTGTCGACTGGAACGAAGTTGTCCCGAGGGACGGAAGCGTAATAGGTAACCCGGCACCACACTGATGTTCGCACCAAGGCCCACGACGCCCGAATGCGCCCGCAGTTCGCCTTTACCTGCTCACTTCCCCTCGAGCCGATCGTTCATCCCGTCGCCCTCCCCGCCGAATCCGACTTGACCGCTTAAGCTTCTGGTCAGCGAGCGCAGGAATTTTCCACCGCAGAACAACTTTTCATAAAGACGCGACGAGGTTTATCTCCCATGGCACTGACACGCGAACAGCAAATTGCAGCCCTCGAAAAAGACTGGGCTGAAAACCCGCGCTGGAAAGGCGTGACACGCACTTACTCCGCTGCTGACGTCGTCCGCCTGCGTGGCTCGGTTCAACCTGAGCACACCTTTGCAAAAATGGGCGCCGAGAAGCTGTGGAACCTGGTGACCCAGGGTGCCAAGCCAGCCTTCCGTCCTGAGAAAGATTTCGTCAACTGCATGGGCGCCCTGACCGGCGGCCAGGCTGTACAACAAGTCAAGGCTGGCATCCAGGCGATCTACCTGTCTGGCTGGCAAGTGGCTGCGGACAACAACTCCGCCGAATCGATGTACCCGGACCAGTCGCTGTACCCGGTGGACTCGGTTCCAACCGTGGTCAAGCGCATCAACAACTCGTTCCGTCGTGCCGACCAGATCCAGTGGAAAGCCGGCAAGAACCCGGGCGACGACGGTTACATCGACTACTTCGCGCCAATCGTGGCTGACGCCGAAGCCGGTTTCGGCGGCGTACTGAACGCTTACGAGCTGATGAAGAGCATGATCGAAGCAGGCGCCGCCGGCGTTCACTTCGAAGACCAGCTGGCTTCCGTGAAGAAATGCGGCCACATGGGCGGCAAGGTACTGGTTCCTACCCAGGAAGCCGTACAGAAGCTGACCGCTGCTCGCCTGGCTGCTGACGTTGCCGGTACTCCGACCATCATCCTGGCCCGTACCGACGCTAACGCCGCTGACCTGCTGACGTCCGACTGCGACCCGTACGACCAGCCATTCGTGACTGGCGAACGCACCCAGGAAGGTTTCTACAAAGTGCGCGCCGGCCTGGACCAAGCCATCGCCCGTGGCCTGGCCTACGCTCCGTACGCCGACCTGATCTGGTGCGAAACCGCCAAGCCGGATCTGGACGAGGCTCGTCGCTTCGCTGAAGCGATCAAGAAGGAATACCCGGACCAACTGCTGTCGTACAACTGCTCGCCTTCCTTCAACTGGAAGAAAAACCTGGACGACGCGACCATCGCCAAGTTCCAGCGCGAACTGTCCGCCATGGGTTACAAGCACCAGTTCATCACCCTGGCCGGCATTCACAACATGTGGCACAGCATGTTCAACCTGGCGCACGACTACGCCCGCAACGACATGACTGCCTACGTGAAGCTGCAAGAGCAGGAATTCGCTGACGCATCCAAGGGTTACACCTTCGTGGCGCACCAGCAGGAAGTGGGCACCGGCTACTTCGACGACATGACCACCGTGATCCAGGGTGGCTCGTCCTCGGTAACCGCACTGACCGGTTCGACTGAAGAAGAACAGTTCCACTGATCTGCTTCGCCTGAGACATCAGCCGCTGCGGACCGAATAGAAAGCTAACCGCAGCGCTGCACCTCTGACGCCCCGACTGGTTCGGGGCGTTTTTTTGCCTGCGATTCAATGAGCGCCCCTCTGTAGGAGCGAGCCTGCTCGCGATAAACCTGAGGACGCCGCTGGGTTTCAGGCCCCCAGCGTCATCGTTGACCACCATCGCGAGCAGGCTCGCTCCTACAGGGGATGGTGGTGACCTGGAAAAACATTGATCCAGAGCGCTACGACCGTCAGAAAAATCCGCTAAAACGCTCTCCGCCGCTACTTGCTGTAACGCCCATATAAGACAACTTCCGGAGTATCCGAAGGATAAGCAGTTTAAAAACCAAGCCAAACAATATTGATTATCATTTAGCACGAACTATGTTCGTTACATTCCCTACAAAACATAATTGACGAAATGCCGGCTAATGCCCAAGGCGCAAGGCCTGCGGGGCTTTTGAAGCGCGCTATGTCCTTATTCCTATAAATAATTTCGCTATAGGAATTTTACTTGCCGGGTGTTTAGCCATAAAATCAGCGGGATTGATTGCTGCGACATATCGTCACTGCTTTTGTTTCTTTTCAAGCTCAGAGACCTTTGCTCTCTGTTAAGGATTACCAGCATGCCCGAAGCGACAGGACTCATGGCCCACAACTGGGGCTTTGCCATTTTCCTTCTAGGCGTCGTCGGCCTCTGTGCCTTCATGCTGGGCGTCTCCAGCCTCCTTGGGTCAAAAGCCTGGGGCCGCAGCAAAAACGAACCGTTCGAGTCCGGCATGCTACCTACAGGTGGCGCCCGCTTGCGGCTCTCAGCCAAATTCTATCTGGTCGCGATGTTGTTCGTGATCTTCGATATCGAAGCCCTCTTTCTCTTTGCATGGTCTGTGTCCGTCCGCGAAAGCGGCTGGACCGGATTCGTCGAAGCTCTCGTTTTCATAGCAATTCTGTTGGCAGGCCTTGTCTACCTATTCCGAGTGGGCGCCCTTGACTGGGCTCCGGAAGCTCGGCGCAAGCGGCAAGCGAAGCTGAAACAATGAGGCTTTGGCAATGCAATACAATCTCACCAGGATCGACCCCGATGCTCCTAACGAGCAGTATCCGATTGGCCAGCGGGAAACCGTTTCCGATCCGTTAGAAGATCAAGTCCACAAAAACATTTTCATGGGCAAGCTCGAAGACGTGCTTAACGGCACGATCAACTGGGGGCGCAAGAACTCCCTGTGGCCGTATAACTTCGGTCTTTCGTGCTGCTACGTGGAAATGACCACCGCCTTCACGGCGCCCCACGACATCGCGCGCTTTGGCGCCGAGGTTATCCGGGCATCGCCGCGCCAGGCGGATTTCATGGTTATCGCCGGTACCTGCTTCATCAAGATGGCGCCGATCATTCAGCGTCTCTACGAGCAAATGCTCGAGCCTAAATGGGTCATCTCCATGGGTTCGTGCGCCAACTCCGGTGGCATGTACGACATCTACTCCGTCGTTCAAGGGGTGGACAAGTTCCTGCCCGTGGACGTCTACGTGCCTGGCTGCCCGCCCCGCCCTGAGGCTTTCCTGCAAGGCTTGATGCTGTTGCAGGAGTCGATTGGACAGGAGCGTCGCCCGCTTTCCTGGGTCGTTGGTGATCAAGGCGTCTATCGCGCCGAGATGCCTTCCGAGAAGGAAAAGCGCCGCGAACAGCGAATCGCAGTCACCAACCTGCGCAGCCCCGACGAAGTCTGATCCAGATCTGCTTCTTAAATAGAACGAGAACCTGGCTTCATTCTTTACGTTGACCGAAAGCGATAAATAACCATGACTACAGGCAGTGCTCTGTACATCCCGCCTTACAAGGCAGACGACCAGGATGTGGTCGTCGAACTGAACAACCGTTTTGGCCCGGAGGCGTTCACCGCCCAGCCGACCCGCACCGGCATGCCGGTGCTTTGGGTTGCCCGCGCCAAACTCGTCGAAGTCCTGACCTTCCTGCGTAACCTGCCCAAGCCGTACGTCATGCTCTATGACCTGCACGGCGTGGACGAACGTCTGCGCACCAAGCGTCAAGGGCTGCCGAACGGCGTCGACTTCTCCGTGTTCTATCACTTGATGTCGATCGAACGTAATAGTGACGTAATGATCAAGGTTGCCTTGTCCGAGGGCGACCTCAGCTTGCCGACCGTCACCAGCATCTGGCCGAACGCCAACTGGTACGAGCGTGAAGTCTGGGACATGTTCGGCATCGACTTCAAAGGTCACCCTCACCTGTCGCGCATCATGATGCCGCCGACCTGGGAAGGTCACCCGCTGCGCAAGGACTTTCCGGCCCGTGCCACCGAGTTCGACCCGTTCACCCTGAACCTGGCCAAGCAACAGCTTGAGGAAGAGTCCGCGCGCTTCAAGCCGGAAGACTGGGGCATGAAGCGTTCCGGTCCGAACGAGGACTACATGTTCCTCAACCTCGGCCCGAACCACCCGTCCGCGCACGGTGCGTTCCGCATCATCCTGCAGCTGGACGGTGAAGAGATCGTAGACTGCGTACCGGACGTCGGTTACCACCACCGTGGTGCCGAGAAGATGGCCGAGCGTCAGTCCTGGCACAGCTTCATCCCGTACACCGACCGTATCGACTACCTCGGCGGCGTGATGAACAACCTGCCGTACGTGCTTTCGGTCGAGAAGCTGGCCGGCATCAAGGTGCCGGAGAAGGTCGACGTCATCCGCATCATGATGGCCGAGTTCTTCCGGATCACCAGCCACCTGCTGTTCCTGGGTACCTACATCCAGGACGTCGGCGCCATGACCCCGGTGTTCTTCACCTTCACCGACCGCCAGCGCGCGTACACGGTGATCGAAGCCATTACCGGTTTCCGTCTGCACCCGGCCTGGTACCGCATCGGTGGCGTCGCCCACGACCTGCCGCGTGGTTGGGAAAAACTGGTCAAGGATTTCGTCGAGTGGATGCCAAAGCGTCTGGACGAATACCAGAAAGCCGCCTTGGACAACAGCATCCTGCGTGGCCGGACCATCGGGGTCGCCGACTACAACACCAAAGAGGCCCTGGAATGGGGCGTCACCGGTGCCGGCCTGCGTTCGACCGGTTGCGATTTCGACCTGCGTAAAGCGCGTCCGTACTCGGGCTACGAGAACTTCGAATTCGAAGTGCCGCTCGCCGCCAACGGCGATGCCTACGACCGCTGCATCGTGCGTGTCGAGGAGATGCGCCAGAGCATCAGGATCATCGACCAGTGCCTGCGCAACATGCCGGAAGGCCCGTACAAGGCGGATCACCCGCTGACCACGCCGCCGCCGAAAGAGCGCACCCTGCAGCACATCGAAACCTTGATCACGCACTTCCTGCAGGTTTCGTGGGGCCCGGTCATGCCGGCCAACGAATCCTTCCAGATGATCGAAGCGACCAAGGGCATCAACAGTTATTACCTGACGAGCGATGGCGGCACCATGAGCTACCGCACCCGGATTCGTACCCCAAGCTTCCCGCACTTGCAGCAGATCCCTTCGGTGATCAAAGGCAGCATGGTCGCGGACTTGATTGCGTACCTGGGTAGTATCGATTTCGTTATGGCCGACGTGGACCGCTAAGCATGAACAGCACGCTTATCCAGACAGACCGTTTCACCTTGAGTGAAACCGAGCGCTCGGCCATCGAGCACGAGCTGCATCACTACGAAGACCCGCGCGCGGCGTCGATCGAAGCCTTGAAGATCGTCCAGAAGGAACGTGGCTGGGTGCCGGACGGCGCCCTGTACGCCATCGGCGAGATCCTCGGCATCCCGGCCAGCGACGTTGAAGGCGTGGCGACGTTCTACAGCCAGATCTTCCGTCAGCCAGTGGGCCGTCACATCATCCGCGTCTGCGACAGCATGGTCTGCTACATCGGCGGCCACGAGTCCGTGGTCAGCGAAATCCAGAGCAAGCTCGGCATCGGCCTGGGTCAGACCACCGCCGACGGTCGTTTCACCCTGCTGCCGGTCTGCTGCCTCGGCAACTGCGACAAGGCGCCGGCGTTGATGATCGACGACGACACTTTCGGTGATGTGCAGCCTGCAGGCGTTGCCAAATTGCTCGAGGGCTACGTATGACCCTGACTTCCTTCGGTCCGGCCAACCGCATCAAGCGTTCGGCCGAGACTCACCCGCTGACCTGGCGTCTGCGTGACGACGGCGAAGCCGTATGGCTCGACGAGTACCAGGCCAAGAACGGTTACGCCGCTGCGCGCAAGGCCTTCGCCGACATGGCCCAGGACGACATCGTCCAGACCGTGAAAGACTCCGGCCTCAAAGGCCGCGGCGGTGCAGGCTTCCCCACTGGCGTGAAGTGGGGCCTGATGCCAAAGGACGAATCCATCAACATCCGCTACCTGCTGTGCAACGCGGATGAAATGGAGCCCAACACCTGGAAAGACCGCATGCTGATGGAGCAACTGCCCCATCTGCTGATCGAAGGCATGCTGATCAGTGCCCGCGCACTGAAAACCTACCGTGGCTACATCTTCCTGCGTGGCGAATACACCACCGCCGCCAAGCACTTGAACCGTGCCGTGGAAGAAGCCAAGGCAGCCGGCCTGCTGGGCAAGAACATCCTGGGTTCGGGTTTTGATTTCGAGCTGTTCGTTCACACCGGCGCCGGGCGTTATATCTGCGGTGAAGAAACCGCACTGATCAACTCCCTCGAAGGCCGTCGCGCCAACCCGCGCTCCAAGCCGCCCTTCCCTGCCGCCGTTGGCGTGTGGGGCAAGCCGACTTGCGTGAATAACGTCGAAACCCTGTGCAACGTGCCGGCGATCATTGCCGACGGCGTGGACTGGTACAAATCGTTGGCTCGCGAAGGCAGCGAAGACATGGGCACCAAGCTCATGGGCTTCTCCGGCAAGGTCAAGAACCCGGGTCTGTGGGAACTGCCGTTCGGCGTCACCGGTCGCGAGCTGTTCGAAGACTACGCCGGCGGCATGCGCGACGGTTACAAGCTCAAGGCCTGGCAGCCTGGCGGCGCCGGTACCGGTTTCCTGTTGCCGGAACACCTGGACGCGCAAATGTACGCCGGCGGCATCGCCAAAGTGGGCACCCGCATGGGTACCGGCCTGGCCATGGCGGTGGACGACAGCGTCAACATGGTGTCCCTGCTGCGCAACATGGAGCAGTTCTTCGCCCGCGAATCCTGCGGCTTCTGCACCCCTTGCCGCGATGGCTTGCCATGGAGCGTCAAGCTCCTGATGGCCATCGAGAACGGTGAGGGCCAGCCAGGCGACATCGAGACCCTGCTGGGTCTGGTCGGTTTCCTCGGCCCAGGCAAGACCTTCTGTGCTCACGCACCGGGCGCCGTGGAGCCGTTGGGCAGCGCAATCAAATACTTCCGCCATGAGTTCGAAGCCGGTATCGCGCCTGTCAGCGCCGCCGTCCCGCCTCTGGCAAGGCCGATCGTAGTCGGCGCGTAAACGCTTAAAAAAGCGAAGGGTCCGTGCCCTTCGCTTTTCGTGTGATGACGCCTTTAACGGCTGTGTTGATTCACACGGATAACAAGATTCCATTAGCCACGCCCGCTGACACCGGGCCAACGAAGAACTTTGAACCATGGCCACTATCCACGTAGACGGCAAAGCGCTCGAAGTCGATGGGGCAGACAACCTGTTACAGGCATGTCTGTCTCTGGGCCTCGATATTCCGTATTTCTGCTGGCACCCTGCCCTCGGCAGCGTTGGCGCTTGCCGCCAGTGCGCGGTCAAGCAGTACACCGACGAGAACGACACCCGTGGTCGTATCGTGATGTCCTGCATGACCCCTGCCACCGACAACACCTGGATCTCCATCGAAGATGAAGAATCCAAGGCCTTCCGCGCCAGTGTTGTCGAATGGCTGATGACCAACCACCCTCACGACTGCCCGGTCTGTGAAGAAGGCGGTCACTGCCACCTGCAAGACATGACGGTAATGACCGGCCACAACGAGCGCCGTTACCGCTTCACCAAGCGTACCCACCAGAACCAGCAACTGGGCCCGTTCATTTCCCACGAAATGAACCGCTGCATCGCTTGCTACCGCTGCGTGCGCTTCTATAAGGACTACGCCGGCGGCACCGATCTTGGTGTGTTTGGCGCCCACGACAACGTGTACTTCGGTCGCGTTGAAGACGGCACCCTGGAAAGCGAGTTCTCCGGCAACCTCACCGAGGTCTGCCCGACCGGTGTGTTCACCGACAAGACTCACTCCGAGCGCTACAACCGTAAATGGGACATGCAGTTCTCGCCGAGCATCTGCCATGGCTGCTCCAGCGGTTGCAACATCTCCCCGGGCGAGCGTTACGGCGAACTGCGTCGTATCGAAAACCGTTTCAACGGTTCGGTGAACCAGTACTTCCTGTGCGACCGTGGCCGTTTCGGCTATGGCTACGTCAACCGCGAAGACCGCCCACGCCAGCCGCAGCTGGCGGGCGGCACCAAGCTGAGCCTCGACGAAGCGCTGGATAAAGCCGCCGACCTGCTGCGCGGTCGCAACATCGTCGGTATCGGTTCGCCCCGCGCCAGTCTCGAAAGCAACTACGCGTTGCGTGAACTGGTCGGTGCCGAGCACTTCTACTCCGGTATCGAAGCTGCCGAGCTGGAGCGCATCCGCCTGGTCCTGCAAGTGCTCAAAGACAGCCCGCTGCCAGTACCGAACATGCGCGACATCGAAGACCACGACGCCGTGTTCGTCCTCGGTGAAGACCTGACCCAGACCGCTGCGCGCATGGCCCTGTCCCTGCGTCAATCGGTCAAGGGCAAGGCCGAAGACATGGCCGACGCCATGCGCGTCCAGCCTTGGCTCGACGCCGCGGTGAAGAACATCGGCCAGCACGCGCTGAACCCGCTGTTCATCGCCAGCCTGGCTGAAACCAAGCTCGACGACATCGCGGAAGAATGCGTTCACGCCGCTCCAGACGACCTGGCCCGCATCGGTTTCGCCGTGGCTCACGCCCTCGACGCCAGCGCTCCAGCCGTTGAAGGCCTGGATGCTGAAGCACTCGAACTGGCCAAGCGCATTGCCGACGCCCTGCTCGCTGCCAAGCGTCCACTGATCATTGCCGGTACCTCGTTGGGTTCCAAGGCGTTGATCGAAGCTGCTGCGAACATCGCCAAAGCGTTGAAACTGCGCGAGAAGAACGGTTCCATCAGCCTGATCGTGCCAGAGGCCAACAGCCTCGGCCTGGCCATGCTCGGTGGCGAATCGGTCGACGCCGCGCTGCAAGCCGTGATCGATGGCCGTGCCGACGCCATCGTCGTGCTCGAAAACGATCTGTATACCCGTACCGACAAGGCCAAGGTCGATGCCGCCCTGACCGCCGCCAAAGTACTGATCGTCGCCGACCATCAGAAGACTGCCACCAGCGATCGCGCGCACCTGGTTCTGCCAGCCGCCAGCTTCGCTGAAGGCGACGGCACCCTGGTCAGCCAGGAAGGCCGCGCCCAGCGCTTCTTCCAGGTCTTCGATCCGAAGTACATGGACGCGAGCATCCTGGTTCACGAAGGCTGGCGCTGGCTGCATGCCCTGCGCGCGACCCTGCTGAACCAGCCGATCGACTGGACCCAACTGGACCACGCCACCGCCGCCGTCGCTTCCAGCACTTCGATCCTGAATCGCATCGTCGATGCCGCACCGTCCGCCGCGTTCCGCATCAAGGGCATGAAACTGGCCCGCGAACCGCTGCGTTACTCCGGTCGTACCGCCATGCGCGCCGACATCAACGTGCACGAACCGCGTGCCCCGCAAGACAACGACACCGCGTTCAACTTCTCGATGGAAGGTTACTCGGGCTCGGTCGAACCGCGTCAGCAAGTGCCATTCGCCTGGTCTCCGGGCTGGAACTCGCCGCAAGCCTGGAACAAGTTCCAGGACGAAGTCGGTGGTCACATCCGCGCTGGCGACCCGGGCACCCGCCTGATCGAAAGCACCGGTGACTCGCTGAACTGGTTCGCCAGTGTTCCGCGCGCGTTCAACCCGGCCCAGGGCACCTGGCAGGTCGTGCCGTTCTTCCACCTGTTCGGCAGCGAAGAGAACTCTTCGAAAGCCGCTCCGGTTCAGGAACGCATCCCGGCCGCCTACGTGTCGCTGGCCAAGTCCGAAGCCGACCGCCTGGGTGTCAATGACGGCGCGATGCTGAGCTTGAATGTCGCTGGTCAGACCCTGCGTCTGCCGCTGCGCATCAACGAAGAGCTGGGCGCCGGTCTGGTGGCACTGCCTGCGGGCATCGCCGGCATTCCGCCAGCGATCTTTGGCAAATCCGTTGACGGTCTGCAGGAGGCAGCTCAATGACCTGGTTCACTCCTGAAGTGATCGACATCATCATCACGGTCCTCAAGGCCGTGGTGATTCTGCTCGCCGTGGTGGTTTGCGGTGCCCTGCTGAGTTGGGTCGAGCGTCGTCTGCTCGCCCTCTGGCAGGACCGTTACGGTCCGAACCGCGTAGGTCCGTTCGGCGCGTTCCAGATCGCCGCCGACATGATCAAGATGTTCTTCAAGGAAGACTGGACGCCTCCATTCGCCGACAAGATGATCTTCACCCTGGCACCGGTAGTCGCCATGAGCGCCCTGCTGATTGCCTTCGCGATCATCCCGATCACCCCGACCTGGGGCGTGGCGGACATCAACATCGGTATCCTGTTCTTCTTCGCCATGGCTGGCCTGTCGGTCTACGCGGTGCTGTTCGCCGGCTGGTCGAGCAACAACAAGTTCGCCCTGCTGGGCAGCTTGCGCGCCTCGGCGCAGACCGTGTCGTACGAAGTGTTCATGGGCCTGTCGCTGATGGGCATCGTGATCCAGGTCGGCTCGTTCAACATGCGCGACATCGTTGAATATCAAGCGCAGAACCTGTGGTTCATCATTCCGCAGATCTTCGGCTTCCTGACCTTCTTCATCGCTGGCGTGGCCGTGACTCACCGTCACCCGTTCGACCAGCCGGAAGCGGAACAGGAACTGGCAGACGGTTACCACATTGAATACGCCGGCATGAAATGGGGCATGTTCTTCGTCGGCGAGTACATCGGCATCGTGCTGATCTCGGCGCTGCTGGTGACCTTGTTCTTCGGTGGCTGGCACGGTCCGTTCGGCATCCTGCCGCAGATCCCGTTCATCTGGTTCGCACTGAAAACCGCGTTCTTCATCATGATGTTCATCCTGTTGCGCGCTTCGATTCCGCGCCCACGGTATGACCAGGTGATGGATTTCAGCTGGAAGTTCTGCCTGCCGCTGACCCTCGTCAACATGCTGGTGACCGCTGCGATCGTGTTGCTCAACACGCCCGCCGTCGCGGCTCAGTGAGGATAGAGAATCATGAAGTACATATTTGACATCGTGCATGGCTTCTTCACCCAGCTTCGCAGCCTGGTGATGATTTTCGGCCACGCCTTCCGCAAGCGCGACACGCTGCAGTACCCGGAAGAACCGGTCTACCTGCCGCCGCGCTACCGTGGTCGTATCGTCCTGACCCGCGACCCCGACGGCGAAGAGCGTTGTGTAGCCTGTAACCTGTGCGCCGTGGCGTGCCCGGTCGGTTGCATCTCGCTGCAGAAAGCTGAAACCGAAGACGGTCGCTGGTACCCGGACTTCTTCCGCATCAACTTCTCGCGCTGCATTTTTTGCGGCCTCTGCGAGGAAGCCTGCCCGACCACCGCGATCCAGCTGACACCGGATTTCGAAATGGCCGAGTTCAAACGTCAGGACCTGGTTTACGAGAAAGAAGATCTGCTGATCTCCGGCCCCGGCAAAAACCCTGATTACAACTTCTATCGTGTTGCAGGTATGGCGATTGCCGGGAAGCCGAAAGGCTCCGCGCAGAACGAAGCCCAGCCGATCAACGTGAAGAGCTTGCTGCCTTAAGGAAGAAAGATGGAATTCGCTTTCTATTTCGCATCGGGTATCGCTGTGGTGTCCACGCTTCGCGTGATCACCAACACCAACCCTGTGCACGCCCTGCTCTACCTGATCATTTCGCTGATTGCCGTGGCGATGACCTTCTTCGCCCTCGGCGCGCCGTTCGCCGGCGTCCTGGAAGTGATCGCCTACGCTGGCGCCATCATGGTGCTGTTCGTGTTTGTGGTGATGATGCTGAACCTTGGCCCGGCCTCGGTTCAGCAAGAGCGCGTCTGGCTCAAGCCCGGTATCTGGGGCGGCCCGGTGCTCCTCGCTGCGCTGCTGCTGGTGGAACTGCTGTACGTGCTGTTCTCCCACCAGACCGGTGAAGCCATCGGCCATACCACCGTAGACGCCAAGGCCGTGGGCATCAGCCTGTTCGGTCCGTACCTGCTGGTGGTCGAACTCGCCTCGATGCTGCTGCTCGCCGCAGCCGTCACGGCGTTCCACTTGGGCCGCAACGAAGCCAAGGAGCAATGACGATGCCTGCTATCCCCATGGAGCATGGTCTGGCGGTCGCCGGCATCCTGTTCTGCCTCGGTCTGGTCGGCCTGATGGTCCGCCGCAACATCCTTTTCGTGCTGATGAGCCTGGAGGTCATGATGAATGCCTCCGCGTTGGCGTTCATCGTTGCCGGAAGCCGCTGGGCACAGCCGGATGGACAGATCATGTTCATCCTGGTGATCAGCCTGGCAGCCGCCGAGGCCAGTATCGGCCTGGCGATCCTGCTGCAACTGTATCGCCGCTTCCACACGCTCGATATCGACGCTGCCAGTGAGATGCGCGGATGAATCTTCTCTATCTGACTTTCCTGTTCCCTCTCATCGGTTTCCTGCTGCTGGCGTTTTCTCGCGGCCGTCTCTCGGAAAACCTTTCGGCGCTGATCGGCGTCGGTTCCGTCGGCTTGTCTGCCATCGTCGCGGCTTACGTGATCTGGCAATTCAATGTCGCACCACCTGAAGGCGGCCACTACACCCAGGTGTTGTGGCAGTGGATGGCGGTGGAAGGCTTCACGCCGAACTTCGCCCTGTACCTGGATGGTCTGTCCCTGACCATGCTCGGTGTGGTGGTTGGCGTCGGCTTCCTGATCCACCTGTTCGCGTCCTGGTACATGCGCGGTGAAGCCGGTTACTCGCGCTTCTTCGCCTACACCAACCTGTTTATCGCCAGCATGCTGTTCCTGGTGCTGGGCGATAACCTGTTGTTCCTGTACTTCGGCTGGGAAGGCGTGGGCCTGTGCTCCTACCTGTTGATCGGTTTCTACTACAGCAACCGCAACAACGGTAACGCCGCACTCAAAGCCTTTATCGTGACCCGTATCGGTGACGTGTTCATGGCCATCGGCCTGTTCATTCTGTTTGCCCAACTGGGTACGCTGAACGTTCAGGAACTGCTGGTGCTGGCTCCGCAGAAATTCCAGTCCGGCGACTTCTGGATGGTCATGGCCACCCTGATGCTGCTCGGTGGTGCTGTCGGTAAATCCGCGCAACTGCCGCTGCAAACCTGGCTGGCGGATGCGATGGCCGGTCCTACCCCGGTTTCGGCACTGATCCACGCCGCAACCATGGTGACCGCCGGTGTCTACCTGATCGCCCGTACCCACGGCCTGTTCACCCTGGCGCCGGAAATCCTGCACCTGGTGGGCATCGTCGGCGGTGTGACCTTGGTCCTGGCTGGCTTCGCAGCCCTGGTTCAGACCGACATCAAGCGTATCCTCGCCTACTCGACCATGAGCCAGATCGGCTACATGTTCCTGGCCCTGGGCGTCGGTGCCTGGGATGGCGCGATCTTCCACCTGATGACCCACGCCTTCTTCAAGGCCCTGCTGTTCCTTGCGTCCGGTTCGGTGATCGTTGCCTGCCACCACGAGCAGAACATCTTCAAGATGGGTGGTCTGTGGAAAAAGCTGCCACTGGCCTACGCCAGCTTCATCGTCGGCGGCGCGGCCCTGGCGGCCCTGCCTCTGGTGACCGCAGGCTTCTACTCCAAGGACGAAATCCTCTGGGAAGCATTCGCCAGCGGCAACCACGGTCTGCTCTACGCAGGTCTGGTCGGCGCATTCATGACTTCGTTGTACACCTTCCGCCTGATCTTCATCGCGTTCCACGGTGAAGCGAAGACCGAAGCCCACGCCGGTCACGGCATCGCCCACTGGCTGCCACTGTCGGTGCTGATCGTATTGTCCACCGCCATCGGCGCGATGATCGTTCCACCGCTGCACGGCGTACTGCCGCAAAGCGTCGGCCATGCCGGCGGCGAAGCCAAGCACAGTCTGGAAATCGCGTCGGGCGCCATCGCCCTGGCCGGTATCCTGCTGTCTGCGCTGCTGTTCCTCGGCAAGCGTCGCTTCGTCACCGCCATCGCCAACAGCGGCATCGGCCGTATCCTCTCGGCCTGGTGGTTCGCTGCCTGGGGCTTCGACTGGATCTACGACAAACTGTTCGTCAAGCCGTACCTGGCGATCATCCACATCCTGCGCAAAGACCCGCTGGACCAGACCATCGGTCTGATCCCGCGCATGGCCAAAGGCGGTCACACCGCCCTGAGCCGTACCGAGACCGGTCAACTGCGTTGGTATGCCGCCTCGATGGCTGCTGGTGCCGTGCTGGTTATCGGCGCCGTCGTGCTGGTAGCGGTCTGATATGAACCTTGCGAACTTGCGAAAGGAATTGAGCCCGTCATGATTCTGCCTTGGCTAATCCTGATCCCCTTCATCGGCGGCCTGCTGTGCTGGATGGGTGAGCGCTTCGGCGCCACCCTCCCCCGCTGGATTGCGCTGATCACCATGTCCCTGTTGCTTTCCCTCGGCCTCTGGCTGTGGGCCAACGGTGATTATTCATTTGCCCCGGCGCCTGGCGCCGACCCGACCTGGGCGCTTGAGTTCAAGCACGTCTGGATCCAGCGCTTCGGCATCAACGTGCACCTGGCCCTCGACGGCCTGTCGCTGTTGATGATCATGCTGACCGGTCTGCTGGGTGTCCTCTCGGTACTCTGCTCGTGGAAAGAGATCCAGCGTCACGTGGGCTTCTTCCACCTGAACCTGATGTGGATCCTGGGCGGTGTCGTCGGTGTGTTCCTCGCCCTCGACCTGTTCATGTTCTTCTTCTTCTGGGAAATGATGCTGGTGCCGATGTACTTCCTCATCGCGCTCTGGGGTCACAGTTCTTCGGACGGCAAGAAAACCCGGATCTACGCGGCGACCAAGTTCTTCATCTTCACTCAGGCTTCCGGCCTGATCATGCTGGTGGCGATCCTGGGTCTGGTACTGGTCAACTTCAACGACACCGGCGTGATTACCTTCAACTACGCCGACCTGTTGAAAACCAAGATGTCGACGACCACCGAGTACATCCTGATGCTCGGCTTCTTCATCGCCTTCGCGGTGAAGCTGCCAGTCGTGCCGTTCCACTCCTGGTTGCCTGACGCTCACGCCCAGGCGCCGACTGCAGGTTCCGTCGACCTCGCCGGTATCTTGCTGAAAACCGCTGCCTACGGCCTGCTGCGTTTCGCCCTGCCGCTGTTCCCGAATGCGTCGGCCGAGTTCGCGCCGTTCGCCATGACCCTGGGTCTGATCGGGATTTTCTACGGTGCGTTCCTGGCGTTCGCGCAAACCGACATCAAGCGTCTGATTGCCTTCTCGTCCGTTTCCCACATGGGCTTCGTTCTGATCGGCATCTACTCCGGCAGCCAACTGGCGCTGCAGGGCGCGGTGATGCAGATGCTGGCCCACGGTCTGTCGGCGGCGGCACTCTTTATCCTGAGTGGCCAGTTGTACGAACGCACCCACACCCGCGACATGCGTGAAATGGGTGGCCTGTGGTCGAAGATCGCTTACCTGCCGGCCCTCAGCCTGTTCTTCGCCGCTGCGTCGCTGGGCTTGCCGGGTACCGGCAACTTCGTCGGTGAGTTCCTGATCCTGATCGGCACCTTCCCGATCGCTCCATGGGTCACCATTATCGCGACGTCCGGCCTGGTGTTCGGTTCGGTCTACTCGCTGATCATGATCCATCGTGCCTACTTCGGCCCGGCCAAATCGGACGCGGTACTGCATGGCATGGATGGTCGCGAAATGATCATGGTGGTCGGTCTGGCTGCACTGCTGATCTACATCGGCGTGTACCCACAACCGTTCCTCGATACCTCTGCCGCTACGATGCATGGCGTGCAGCAATGGCTCGGCACCGCCTTCACTCAACTCGCTTCGGCCCGGTAAGAGCGCTATGGAATTCACGACTCAACACTTTATCGCGCTAGCGCCGCTGTTGATTACCAGCGCCACGATCATCGTGGTGATGCTGGCAATTGCCTGGCGCCGCAACCACTCCCAGACCTTCCTGCTGTCGGTGGCGGGTCTGAACCTGGCGTTGCTGTCGATCCTGCCAGCCTTGAAGGTCGCGCCACTGGCTGTGACCCCACTGCTGCAAATCGATAGCTTCGCTTGCTTGTACATGGCGCTGATCCTGGTCGCCACCCTCGCTTGTGTCACCCTCGCCCACGCCTACCTCGGCGATGGTGGCACGGGTTACCCGGGCAACCGTGAAGAACTGTACCTGCTGATCCTGATGTCCGCCGCCGGTGGCCTGGTGCTGGTCAGCGCACAGCACCTGGCCGGGTTGTTCGTCGGTCTGGAACTGCTGTCGGTGCCGGTTTATGGTCTGGTGGCCTATGCCTTCTTCAACAAGCGTTCGCTGGAAGCCGGTATCAAGTACATGGTGCTGTCGGCTGCCGGCTCCGCGTTCCTGTTGTTCGGCATGGCACTGCTGTACGCAGACTCGGGTTCCCTGAGCTTCGTCGGCATCGGTCAGGCGCTGGCGGCTACTGGTCTGCCAAGCTCGCTGGCGCAGCTGGGCCTGGGCATGATGTTGATCGGTCTGGCGTTCAAGCTGTCGCTGGTGCCCTTCCACCTCTGGACTCCAGACGTTTACGAAGGTGCTCCGGCACCGGTCGCAGCGTTCCTCGCTACCGCTTCGAAAGTGGCTGTGTTCGCGGTCATGGTGCGCCTGTTCCAGATCTCCCCTGCTGCAAGCAGCGGCGTCCTGAGCAACGTGCTGACCATCATCGCCATCGCGTCGATCCTGTTCGGTAACCTGCTGGCCCTGACCCAGAGCAACCTCAAGCGTCTGCTGGGTTACTCGTCCATCGCCCACTTCGGCTACCTGCTGATCGCCCTGGTGGCGAGCAAGGGCCTGGCCGTGGAAGCCATCGGCGTGTACCTGGTCACCTACGTGATCACCAGCCTCGGTGCTTTCGGTGTGATCACCCTGATGTCCTCGCCGTACAAAGGCCGTGACGCAGACGCCCTGTACGAATACCGCGGCCTGTTCTGGCGCCGTCCGTACCTGACCGCCGTGCTGACCGTGATGATGCTGTCCCTGGCCGGTATCCCGCTGACCGCAGGCTTCATCGGCAAGTTCTACATCATCGCCACCGGCGTCGAGTCCCATCAGTGGTGGCTGGTCGGCTCCCTGGTACTGGGCAGTGCCATCGGCGTGTTCTACTACCTGCGAGTGATGGTCACCCTGTACCTGATCGAGCCAAACCTGCGCCGCGTCGACGCTCAATTGCACTGGGAACAGAAGGCAGGCGGCGTGATGCTGCTGGCCATCGCGGTACTGGCTTTCTTCCTCGGCCTGTACCCACAACCGCTGCTGAACCTGGTTCAACAGTCGGGCCTGGCGGGTTGATCGCTTAGAGCCATTCAGTAGTAAACAGAAACGGCACCTTCGGGTGCCGTTTTTGCGTTTGTAGGATATGTTACCGGCGCGCTCCCCTCCTCCGACAATCCCCGAAAGCTCATGCGGGATTACCCGCCTCGTCCTACATCCAGCATTGAGCACTTGGTTCTATCTTGAATGACTTCTAGATTGGTAAACCAATGCGAGAACTAACAATAAAACGTGAGATTTTTTTCCGAAATCGTAGAGGGTTTCGATGCCTTTGCTGCCGAACGCAAAGGTAATGTCGGGCAGCGAATCGGAACGATGAAAGGCAAATTGGTGCTTCCAGAAGATTTTGACGCGCCACTACCAGTTGAAATGCTTGATGTTTTTGAAAGCACTCACGAATGAGGCTTCTACTCGACACGCGTAATTTACTCTGGACACTCAGTGATGATCCGCAGCTTTCGGGTAAAGCCAGAAAGCTCATTGAGAACGCTGCCGACATTTATGTCAGCGCAGCGGATGGCCTGTTCGCGAGCCTGCTCCGGGGGCGATCCGGGGGCACTGGCCAAACAAAACGGCACCTCCGAGTGGCGTTTTTGCGTTTGTTTTTTTTAAGATCGATGCCCACCCTATTGCCGGAGAATATCTGTATGTCCCATCAGAAATCGCCGACAGCAAGAACCAAGCATTGCAAACAGCTATTGATTCAGGTTTCCGAAGGGATGCTTCCCATGTGAACGTCAGTTCTTGTCACATATATTCAATCTTTATTCGGCGTTTGCATCACGCCCCCCTAAAGACCGAGTCAGAAAGTCCTCGCATTCATAGTGAATTGAGGCCGGCGACGGATAAAAACCCAAACAAATAAAAATGTTATTGCATAATTCTTACATTTTGCCGTTCGACAACACCTGAGTACCGAGTTTAATTTATCGCCCAGATCAACTACAAGAAACGGGCCACAATGAAAAACGCACTCGTGATTCGACACTTAAACTTTGAAGATCTTGGCACACTTGAACAGCCGTTGATTCAACGCAATTATAATATTCATATTATTGATGCCACTTCGGAAGAGCTGCAGGCAGTTGATCCCATAACGCCTGATCTGATGGTGATATTGGGAGGGCCGATCGGTGCTTATGATGAAAAAAAATACCCATTCATAGAAAATGAAATTGCACTTATCAATGCACGTTTGCAAAGCAACAAAAAAACGTTGGGAATCTGTCTTGGTGCCCAGCTGATAGCGAGGGTGTTGGGAGCCTCCGTTTATCCAATGGGGCACTTGGAGATTGGCTTCAGCCCTTTACAGTTGAGTAATGACGCACACCCTTCCTGCCTTGATCTATTGAACGACGATGTCGCCGTATTGCATTGGCACGGAGATCAATTCGACATCCCCAAAGGGGCTCATCACTTGGCGAGCAGTAAACTCTGTGCCAATCAGGCGTTTAGTGTCGGCAAAAACATACTGGGTCTACAGTTCCACCTGGAAATTGATCCTGACCGCTTTGAACAATGGCTGATCGGCCACGCAGCCGAATTGAACATGGCCTCAATTGACCCTCGCGACTTGCGTCGACAGGTAGCTTTACACGGTAAGTCATTGAAAACCGTTGCCCCGAAAATCATTTCAAACTGGCTCGACCTGCCACTCTAACAAAGCACATCGGGCCGACTATTTAGAACAAAAGGTAACTATCATGAACACTCACGACATTCAAACTTACTCGGTTGCACAGATGCTCGAAAAACTTTCGGTGCTTTGGAGCACCCGAGCCGCAGTCAATAACAAACAACCTACTTATTCCGAGCTAGCCTTCGATCCCGGCAAAAACGACTTTTGCGAGAGCTTGCTTCCCTTCAGAAATCACCCTGCCTGGATCGAAGCCTCTCCCGAAATGAAATCAACATGCCTTTCATATGCATGGATCATCTACAACCTGAAAACCATTTATATCGAATGCGACATCGTCACGCCAGCCTGCGAAGACATCATCAAAACGCCACCCAGCGCAACCAGGAATCGAGCATTGCTTCAGGAGTCCATCTCCGAAGCACTGCTTGACGAAGCACTGCACACCAAAATGTCAGTCACCGCATGCAACTACATTTATCACCACAGAGATCTTGCACACCTGAATTTCACCGACTTCAACCTGATCAAATGGAAGAATTGGGTGCTATCGTCCTGTTCTGCCGAATGGGAGCGCAGACTCACTCGCTTCGGTATCGCCTGCGCCAGTGAAACGCTGATTACGGACTATCTTAAAACGCTGGCAGAAGACAGCTCCGTTCAAAGTATTTGCCATCAAGTCACCAAGACCCATGCGATGGATGAATGGAGTCATTCCAGTGTATTCAGTTATGTAGCGGCAGATCTGATATCGACGCTATCTCAACATGAAAAAACGCATTTAAAGGCCATTATTAAAAAAACCGTATCAATGTTTGCAAACAATGAAATGGGGGCGTGGGAAATGGCATTTTCTCATGCTCGCCTGCCTCGCTATGCGGACATCATCCACGACACGGCAACACTTGGCGAAGTCAACGTTTACACCGAGTCGGTCGACAAATTGCTGAGCAGAATAGGTCTCGAAGAAACCCACTGATATCAGTTGGCACTTCTTGAACAACTCATTAAAAACGTACTTATCTCTTTACCATGAAGGGGACGACCATGGAGCGGCTTACGTTCTTGAGTTGCGAGAAAATCTCAGATGCAGCAACCAACACGAAGACTTACCTGCTTCGATTGCCCCAATGCATTGAACCCAATGAATTAAAGCCGGGACGATATATTGCGATCAATCATCCAGACCGCTCTGGCACGGCACAACAACGTAATTACTCGATCACGGCGGTGCGAGATATCAATCAAATTGAAATCACGGTCAAGCGCACCGGCAACAATGGAGTATCGGACACTTTGTATTCGAACGTCGGCTGCGGATCACTCCTTTGTTTTTCCAACGTTGGTGGCAACATCACTTCGGACAGTATTATCGCCTACCGGCATGTCTTGATGCTGGCAGGCGGTATCGGCATCACATTGCCGATCGCGCTGATCCGTAGCCTTGTCGAGCTTGAAAGCAAAGATAAACCCATTCCCAGAGTAACGCTGCTGGTTAGTTCACCTACGATTGCGAGCATACCTTTCCTCGCGGAACTCCTCGCCTTAGCGTTTCGATCGAACTGGTTCAACGTTCGTTTTTTTATTACTCGAGAATCAATCGATACACACTCTCACCACTTTACCGGAGGACGGCTGGTTAAACTTTCCTTACCGGATTCAGTTCCCGTCGACGCGGCAGTCATTTGCGGCAGCCATGGCTTTTCCGTCGCCCAGCAGGTATTGGTCAAGGAGCTGAATCACAACATCCCCTGTTTCATTGAAGCGTTCAGCAGCGTGGAACAGTCAGAACCAGCAGCCGAACACAGCCCGCTGACCACTGTCTGTGCTCGATCAAATCAGCAGGACCACCATTTCCAGGTCAGTAGTGGACAAACGCTGCTTGATGCGTTGGAAACCAATCATGTACCCATCCGCAGTCAGTGCCGCTCAGGCATCTGTGGCAGTTGCAGGATCAAGGTTATTTCCGGGGCATGCAAAAGAGCGCCTGACTTCTCGCTCAGCACTGCGGAACTGGAGTCGGGCTACGCATTGGCTTGTTGCACATATGCCGAGGGTGGTGAGCTCTCAATTGAGATCTGACCGGCTTGCACGAACCGAGGGTGGCGCGGTGATCTGAACTATCGACATCGTTTCAACGACGTTTTCGCTGCGATGCGGCGACCCAACAAGCCAACTTGCCGGCGAATGCGGTGACACAAGCAACTATAAAAAACGGCACCTTCCGGTGCCGTTCGCCTTTCACAACTCCAGTGCTTTACTTGCGCGCCGCCTCCCACGATTTCAGCAGTTCGGCGTAGCTCACGGTTTCACCCTTAGGCTTTTCGTTCGCCAGTTTCGGTTTCGGGGCGCCCGGTTGGTCGAACCAGTATTGAGCATCGCGCTCTGGATTCATTTTCGGGGCGCAGGTGGCTTGTGCCTTCGAGCGTTCCAGACGGGTCATGATTGCGTCCTGATCCTTGGCCAGGCCATCCAGCGCCTCTTGCGGGGTTTTCTCGCCGCTGGCGGCTTCGGCGATGTGGCTCCACCACAACTGCGCGAGGCGAGGATAATCAGGCACGTTGGTCCCGGTCGGGGTCCATTGCACGCGGGCCGGGCTGCGGTAGAACTCCACCAGGCCACCGAGTTTCGGCGCCAGGTCGGTCATGGCCTGGGAGTTGATGTCCGATTCGCGGATCGGGGTCAGGCCGACGATGGTTTTCTTCAGCGACACGGTTTTCGAGGTCACGAACTGCGCGTACAGCCAGGCCGCCAGTTTTTGTTTCTCAGGCGTGGACTTCATGAATGTCCAGGAACCGGCGTCCTGATAACCGAGCTTCATGCCCTCTTCCCAATATGGACCTTTCGGCGAAGGCGCCATGCGCCATTTCGGCGTGCCGTCGGCGTTCATCACCGGCAAGCCCGGTTTGGTCATGTCGGCGGTAAACGCGGTGTACCAGAAGATCTGCTGGGCAATGTTGCCCTGGGATGGCACGGGACCTGATTCGGAGAAAGTCATGCCCGCCGCTTCCGGTGGCGCGTACTTTTTCATCCAGTCAACGTACTTGGTGGTCGCATACACTGCCGCCGGGCCGTTGGTGTCGCCACCGCGGGTCACGCTGGAGCCGACCGGATGACAATCCTCGACGCGGATCCCCCACTCGTCCACCGGCAAGCCGTTAGGTATGCCTTTATCGCCAGCGCCTGCCATGGAGAACCAGGCATCGGTGAAACGCCAACCCAGCGACGGGTCTTTCTTGCCGTAATCCATGTGCCCGTAAACGCGCTTACCGTCGATTTCCTTGACGTCTTCGCTGAAGAATTTGGCGATGTCTTCATAGGCCGACCAGTTCACCGGTACGCCCAACTCGTAGCCGTACTTTTCCTTGAACTTGGCTTTCAGGTCCGCGCGTTCGAACCAGTCGGCGCGGAACCAGTACAGGTTGGCGAACTGCTGGTCGGGCAATTGATAGATCTTGCCGTCCGGCGCGGTGGTGAAGGAGATGCCGATGAAGTCCTTGATGTCTAGGGTCGGCGAGGTGAAGTTCTTGCCCTCGTTGGCCATCAGGTCGGTGATCGATTCGGTCTTGCCGTAACGGAAGTGTGTACCGATCAGGTCCGAGTCGTTGACCCAGCCGTCATAGATGTTCTTGTCCGACTGCATCTGGGTCTGCAGCTTTTCCACCACGTCGCCTTCCTGCAGCAGGTCGTGGGTCAGCTTGATCCCGGTGATCTCGGTGAAGGCCTTGGCCAGCACCTTGGACTCATACTCGTGGGTGGCGATGGTTTCCGACACCACTTTGATGCTCATCCCGCGAAACGGCTCCGCCGCCTTGATGAACCACTTCAGCTCTTCGAGTTGTTGATCGGCTGTCAGGGTGGACGGCTTGAATTCACTGCCGATCCATTTCTTCGCCGCGTCTTCATAGGCATCGGCCCAGGCAGATGCGCTCAAACCGCTGAGTGCCAGCATGGCTGCCAATGAAATGCTATGTCGCAGCTTATTGTTTTTGTCGAACATAGAGACCTCCTTATTGAGTTTCGGAGCAACATTGCCGAGCGATTCGACTAGCCCCAACGCATCACAGCCAACAGCCACACCAGGGACATCGCGAAGGCGACCCAGATGCTCCAGTCGGTGACGCCGATTACCAGCAGATGCAGGTAGGCGCTGCCGAGAAGACCGATGAACAGCCGATCGCCACGGGTGGTGGCAATCGGTAGAAAACCTCGCCTGAGCACGCTCGGCGAACGCAATTCCCAGGTGGTCATGCCCACCAGGATCAAGGCAATGACGCCGAAGAACGCCGCCGTCGGGACGGTCCAACTCATCCATTCCATCATCAGTTCCTCATACCCGGCCCAGGGCAAAGCCCTTGGCCACGTGGTTGCGAACAAACCAGATCACCAACATGCCCGGCAGGATGGTCAACACCCCCGCCGCCGCCAGCACGCCCCAGTCGATACCGGATGCCGAGACCGTGCGGGTCATCACCGCTGCGATCGGTTTGGCGTTCACCGACGTGAGGGTTCGCGCCAGCAGCAGTTCGACCCAGGAAAACATGAAGCAGAAGAACGCCGTGACGCCGATGCCGGAGCCGATCAGCGGGATGAAAATCTTCACGAAGAACTTGGGGAAACTGTAGCCGTCGATGTAGGCGGTTTCGTCGATTTCCTTGGGCACGCCGGACATGAAGCCTTCGAGAATCCACACCGCCAGCGGCACGTTGAACAGGCAATGGGCCAGGGCCACGGCGATGTGGGTATCGAACAGCCCGATCGAGGAATACAGCTGGAAGAACGGCAACAGGAACACCGCCGGTGGCGCCATGCGGTTGGTCAGCAGCCAGAAGAACAGGTGCTTGTCACCGAGGAAGCGGTAGCGCGAGAACGCATAGGCCGCCGGCAAGGCCACGGTCAGGGAAATGATCGTGTTCAGGCTCACGTAGTACGCCGAGTTGATGTAGCCGGTGTACCAGCTCGGATCGGTGAAGATCACTTTGTAGTTCGCCAGGGTGAAATCCTGCGGAAACAAGGTCAGGCCACCGAGGATTTCGCTGTTGCTCTTGAAGGACATGTTCAGCAGCCAGTAGATCGGCACCAGCAGGAACAGGATGTAGATCAGCAGTGGAATCAGCTTTCTCTTGCTCATGATGGCCTCAGCGGTTGGCGTCGGAGTGAGTCATGGCGGTGTAGAACAGCCAGGACACCAACAGGATGATCAGGAAGTACACCAGCGAGAATGCGGCGGCCGGCCCCAGGTCGAACTGCCCGATCGCCATTTGCGTCAGGGTCTGGCTCAAGAAGGTCGTGGAATTGCCCGGACCGCCACCCGTAAGCACGAAGGGCTCGGTGTAGATCATGAAACTGTCCATGAAGCGCAGCATCACCGCGATCAGCAGCACACTCTTGAGCTTGGGCAACTGGATATGCCGGAACACCGCCCAGGCCGAGGCACGGTCGATCCGCGCCGCCTGGTAATACACATCCGGAATCGCCCGCAGGCCGGAGAAGCACAACAGCGCCACCAGCGAGGTCCAGTGCCAGACGTCCATCACCAGTACGGTGACCCAGGCGTCCATGGTGTTCGCCGCATAGTTGTAGCTGATGCCCATGGCCTTGAGGCTCGCCCCCAGCAGACCGATGTCGGCCCGGCCGAAGATCTGCCAGATGGTGCCGACCACGTTCCACGGGATCAGCAACGGAATCGCCAGGATGATCAGCACCACCGACGACCAGCGCCCTTTGGTCGGCATGGTCAGGGCAATCGCAATCCCCAGCGGGATCTCGATCAACAGCACGCAAGCCGAGTAGATGAACTGGCGCAGCAACGAGTCGTGCAGGCGCGGATCGAGCAGCACCTGCTTGTACCAATCGGCGCCGACAAAGTAGCGGCTGGACTGGTCGAAGATGTCCTGCACCGAATAGTTGACCACGGTCATCATCGGGATCACCGCACTGAACGCCACCAGCAGGAACACCGGCAGCACCAGCCACCAGGCCTTGTTGTTCTGCACCTTGTTCATGGCTGCGCCTCTTGGTTGGCATTGGCTTCGAGCAGGAATTCATCGGCGTAGACCATCAGCCACTGCGCCGGAAAACTGATGTACGCCGTGCCTTGCGGCACCGGCTTGTCTTCGGCCAGGCGCACTTTCAGGGGGACGCCATCGAGGTTGAGGGTCATGATCTTGTAGGTGCCCAGGTCTTCGACGTGTACGACCTGTGCCCGCAGCGCGTCATCAAAGGCTTCGTCCCACACATGGACGAACTCCGGACGAATGCCGACCTTCAGGGTTTTCCACTCCGATTCAGCAATACGCTGCTGCATCGCCTCGGACAGCGGCAGGTGAGTCGAGGCGAAACCGACGCCACCCGGTTGCGGCTGTACCTCGATCAGGTTCATCCCGGGGCTGCCAATGAAGTAGCCGACAAAGGTGTGGCTCGGGCGCTCGAACAACTCCCTTGGCGTACCGAATTGCACGATCTGCCCGCCGTACATCACCGCAATCTTGTCGGCGAAGGTCGAGGCCTCCAGCTGATCGTGGGTGACGTAGACCATGGTGATGTTGAACTGTTCGTGGATCTGCTTGAGCTTGCGCCGCAGTTTCCACTTGAGGTGCGGGTCGATCACCGTCAGCGGCTCATCGAACAGGATCGCCGACACGTCGTCGCGCACCAGCCCACGCCCCATGGAGACTTTCTGTTTTTCGTCGGCGGTGAGGTTGCGGGCCTTTTTGCTCAACAGGTTCTGCAGGTCGAGAACTTCGGCGATTTCCTGCACCTTGCTATGCACCCGGGCCTCGGCCATGCCCTGATTGCGCAGCGGGAAGGCCAGGTTGTCGAACACCGTCATGGTGTCGTAGACCACCGGGAACTGGAAAACCTGGGCGATGTTGCGCTTCTCCGGGGTCAGGTTGTTGACCGCTTTGCCGTCGAACAGCACATGACCCTGGGACGGGCTGAGCAGCCCGGAAATGATGTTGAGCAAGGTCGATTTGCCACAGCCCGATGGGCCAAGCAACGCGTAGGCGCCACCCTGCTCCCAGATGTGGTCCATCTCGCGGATCGCGTAGTCCTCCGGCCCCGCCGGAGTCTTGGTGTAGCTGTGGGCGAGGTTCTGCAAACGGATTTCGGCCATCAGGCAACCCTCGTGACACGCCGGCCCGGCGCCTGGACCAGCCGCCCCTGCGTATCGAACACAAACAGTTTATGGGTCGGGATGTAGATGCGGATCGGCGCATCGACGTCGTATTCGTGAACGCCGGGCAAGTGCAGCACCAGCAGGAAATGCTCGTTGCGCACGTGCAGGAAGGTTTCCGAGCCACTGATTTCCGCGACTTCGACGGTCACCGCCAATTCGAGGTCATCGTCGTTGCTCGGCACCAGCGAGATATGGCTGGGTCGCACGCCGAAACGAAACTCGCCCTCGCCTACCGGGCGCAGATCGACATTCAGCGGGAAGTGCACGAAATTGGCGAAACTCACTTCGTTGCCGGCAATGCGCCCCGGCATCAGGTTGATCGGCGGCTCGGAGAACAGCTCCGCCGCCAGCACCGTTTGCGGCTGATGATAGACCGACGAAGACTGGCCGCTCTGGATCACCCGGCCTTCGTGAAGAATGGTGGTGGTGCCGCCCAAGGCCAGGGCCTCGTTGGGCTCGGTGGTGGCGTAGATCGCGATGGTGTGGCGCGCCTTGAACAGCTCGCGCATTTCCTGGCGCAGTTCTTCGCGCAACTTGTAGTCGAGGTTGACCAGCGGCTCGTCGAACAGGATCAGCTCGGCATCCTTGACCAGCGCCCGGGCCATGGCCGTGCGTTGTTGCTGGCCACCGGAAAGCTCCAGCGGATAGCGTTTGAGAAACCTCTCGATGCGCAGCATCTTCGCGGTTTCCAGCACCTTGCTCTGAATTTGCTCGCTGGAAACACCGGCCTGACGCAGCGGCGAGGCGATGTTGTCGAACACCGTCATGGTCGGGTAGTTGATGAACTGCTGATAGACCATCGACACATTGCGCAAGCGCACGGGCCGTTGGGTGACGTCGACGCCGTTCATCAGGATGCGGCCGCTGTCGGGCTTGTCCAGACCGGCCATCAGGCGCATCAGGCTGGTTTTGCCGGACAAGGTGCGACCCAGCAAAACGTTGAAGGAACCGGGTTCAAAACTCAGGTTGGCATCGTCGATCCAGGTCTGGCCCTCGACGGTGCGGCTGACGTGTTCCAGGGTGAGTGACATGGCTCGGCCTTTTTCTTATTGGAGTCAAGCGACCGGAGCTGTATAGCGACATTTGTGCCAGAAATTGCAAACGATTGATTCAGTTTGAAATTCCTGAAAATGACTACAGAGTCACGTTCATTGCTGAACACAAATGAACAACCGCGACTGAACAACTGAACACTTCAACGGTTGACAATGAACATTAGTGAACAACACTCTACGGATGTTTTGTGCCTTTCCCGGAACATGGAAATAAACGCAGATCCTGTGGGAGCGGGGGGGGGGGGGGGGGGGGGGGGGGGGGGGGGGGGGGGGGGGGGGGGGGGGGGGGGGGGGGGGGG